>CAUZSM010000001.1:0-37705 GCA_963582685.1 Candidatus Thalassarchaeaceae archaeon
GCGCAAAATGTTCATGCATATTGCTGTAGTATTCGGGCTGTTCTCTGCCCTGGGTGGTCTGCGAATCGTCACACTCGGTGATGCATCAGATCTGGTTTACGTCTCACATGCGCTTCTGCTCATCATCGGCGGCAAGTTCACCTTCGTCTGCGTGAAGTCGTTCATCTGGGCTAGAAAGCAGCGTGAGGCGGCCGAATAGGCCAATCGGCGGCGAGCCGAAGCCCTTGAAGCATAAGCGGCCGGCCGTTGGTGCGGTGAGGCTGTGAGTAGGGGCGAGGCTTTCTGTGTCGCATGTGGTGCACCGCCACCGCATTCGTCGGGTAGATTGTGTGAATCCTGCTTCCGCATTCGCAATACACTATCCGAGTGTGATGAGACCACACAGGCCAATCGTTGCCCTAAATGTTCCATGTATCTTGAGTCGGGGAGATGGGGCCATCTTTCCGATGATAAACTTCACGAGTATCGTGTTAATGACGCGCTGCGCATACATGAGAAAGCGGAGGCTATTGAGATTGCATTCGTGGCAGAAATACTTGATGACAGAGCGGCTCGTGCCTCAATCCAGGTCCGTGGTTTTCTAGACGACTTCGAGTTCAGCGATGAGCATCAACTGTTGATTCAAACCTCTAACATGGTCTGTCTGACCTGCACCCGCCGCGCTGGCAACTACTTCGAGGCAATTGTGCAACTGCGCTCCTCAGGTAGGAAACTCTCCGAGGATGAACTGAATGTAGTCCGAGCCAGCCTCGACGAAATGATGGCTGAGATGGAACCGGACCCGATGTTCTTCATCACCAAGGAAGGAACAGTTGTCGGTGGCTGGGATGTCACTATGGGTAGCAAGGCGTTGGCCCGCTCTTGGGGGCGACACATGGTCAACCGCTGGGGTGGACACATCAAGGAGACCAATACCATAGTCGGACAGAAGGATGGTAACGACGTGACACGACTGACCTTGCTGTATCGCAAACCCGGCTACGATGTCGGCGACGTCATCCGCTTCCGAGAGGCGCACTGGCTGGTTCAATCTTGGCAGAAGGATGGACCTTTGCTGCTGGCTCTAGATCACAACGAGAAGACCGGGGCGTCGTGGCGGGACCTTGAGAAAACCGTCGTCGCATGTCGTTGGGTAGAGCAAACTGAAGTCGATATACTGAATCGCGACACTTCTGTTGCTGAATTCATGGACCCTAATGACTTCCGCATGCGCTCAGTGAGGCTTCCTCACGATGATAATGGCAAACAGTCGCGGTTACGCGTCGGTTGGGTCATAGATGAGTGGGTTGCAATACCACAGGTGCGCAATCCCGATGAAGTGAGCGGGTCCTGAGGTGTTCTGATGAGTGGTGAGGACTCTGGTGGCATGGCAGCTCTGGCTGCGAAACTCGATGCTTCCGATATGCTCGGTCATTTGCGAAATTACCCCTCTGACCTCGCCGCTGCTTGGGACCGAGCGGCCGCTTGGGATTTGGCCGCGGTGGAAGGTCGAAACTTCCGTGGTGTTCTCTGTCTTGGCATGGGCGGCTCCGCTTCTGGTGGGGATTTCCTCGCCGCCCTCTCTGATGCAGAGGGTTGTCTGCCTTTCATCGCTTGGCGCTCTTACGGAGCACCGACTTGGCTGAGCGATGAGTGGCTGGTTCTAGCCACCTCATATTCTGGCAATACGGAGGAAACACTCAACGCGGTTGATGCCGCACTGGAACTTGGCTGCTCAGTCATCGGCCTGTCAAGCGGAGGTGCGCTTGCATCAACGATGGAAGCAGCTGCCGGCAGCGGCGCATCCGCCTGCTGGATTCCGCTACCAGGAGGCCAGCCGCCGCGCTCAGCCTTTGGTCACATTTTCGGCTCACAGGTCGCCATTGCATGGCGGCTCGGAATAATGACCCAACCAGAAGATGCCGAGAGCATTCTCAAGCACCTCGTCGATGCGGTTGAGGCATGCGATTTCACCGTTGAGGATTCCGAAGATTGCGTAGTAACTGAGATGGCTGAATCGCTGGCCGGTTCCGAGGTCTCGGTACTCGCCGCTGACTCAATCTCACCAGTCGCATATCGCTGCGCCTGCCAACTAAACGAAAACGGCGGCGTATTCGCAAGACCACAGGTGATTCCCGAGATGAACCACAACGAGGTGGTCGCTTGGGCAGACGAGGGTAACGCGGAACAGGCGCTAATCCTGTTCACTTGGGACGGAGTTCACGAGAGGGTGGACAAGCGCATCGAGTGGTTCACAAATTCAATTGAAACTGACCCTGCGTGGGGCATCGTCTGTGAGGGTGATTGCCTGCTTGAAGCGATGTTGTATTCGGTGGTAATCATGGATTGGCTGTCTTGTGCAGTCGCACTACTGCGTGGTAAGGATCCGACTGCGATTGGGCCGATTAACGACCTGAAATCCTACCTCGACGACTAGTAGAGTTGGCCGAGAACCAACTGAGGGTCGGGGAAATCGAACAGCGCCTGCTCTCGGTCAGCCTCGCTGACCACTCCGGGCAGGTCGTGCGTCTGTGGTTCGATGAATGAAAGTTGGAAGTGGAGATGGGGAGGCCAGCCTCCGTTCTCATGCTCCGCACCAAACCACCCAATGACTTCGCCGGCCTTGATGTGGGGGTTTGCCCTCTCGGCCGCAGCCTGTGTGGAAGCCGCATCGAGGTGTCCATACAAAGCCCATAGCGGGACTCCGTCAATCTGTTGTCGCGTGATGATAATGTGGCCATAATCGCCGTCTGCAGGATTGTAGCCAAAATGACTGATTTCACCATCGGCGAATGCCATCACCGGGGTGCCGATGGGGCCGCCGATGTCGATTCCAACGTGGATGACTCGGTTATCGGCGAATAATTCGGTGGTGTAACAGGCTCGCTTCTCGTCATAACGGCCGATGCTCCACTCACTGGTACGACCACCCACCACTACACCCTCGGGCTCTGGACCTGAAAGGTCGAGGACGTCATATTGCTGTGGAATATGCACGACTGGGAGCCAATCATGAGCAGAGAAATCGATGCCTCTTACCGCTGCCATCGTCGACCTCCTGTAATCGCTATGAGCAGCCGGCTGATGACCACTTCGCTCATTGAATTGAGCCATCGACATTGATGAAAGGGAGGAACATACCGCCTCATACAGAGGCGGCAATATGGAAGGCGGATTCCTGACCGTTGTTTACCACATCATTCTCGGCTCTGCCTTGCTGATGGGCTTGGGAATGATTCCAGGCCTTGCACTCATTCGAGCACTTGACCCGGGTGCTGACCGGCTTCGTCAGGTGATGTTAGCACCCGCTGCCAGCCTGCTGTGTGTATTCGGCATTGCAGGCTGGACCGTAGTGCTGCGTGGTGAACACAACGCCGTGGCGCTACTGACAGTTCTGGTTGTGGTCAATGCTCTGTCAGCCACCGTGTTTTGGCAACGCGACATAGTCCGTGTTCGTCGCCTATCTGCTTGGGAACGGCTGGAGGAGATTGCTGCGGCCGCTGAATCCGAAGGAGGAGATACCACCACGTTGGAAGAAGATGTAGCGGCAGAGAAAGCCCACTCGTCTTTGCTTGAGCAAGGTCGCCCACAGTGGTTGATTCCAGCGATGGTAATTGCAGGATTGGTCTGCATTAGCCCATTGTTCATCTTTGAGAGGCCAATGGGTGTGGATTGGCTTGGATTCGCTACCTTGTCACATCGTCTAGCAACGGTGGGAACTCTTGAGTTACCTTCTCCATCCAGTGGATTCTGGTCATATCCACCCGCATTTCCTGCTTTGGCTGCAATGCTGGAAGAAGTTCTCGGTTTTTCACCATCTGACAGCATCCATCTTCTGGGACAAATCTCACTACTCGCAGTCATCTTTGGTGTGGCCGGAGCTGCCGACCGCTGGGGAGCAAGCGGCCACACCCTGATTGCACTCGCTCTGGCTCCGGCCATTTTCGCCAAAGCCTTCGATTCAGGCTATCCGACCGTCGCCAGTCAACTTGGACTGGTACTCGGCCTGTTGGTGCTGGTCAAACCGCCGAGAGAACGCAGAAAATGGCAAGACCTTGTTTTCGCATTTGGAATTGCTTTTGTCGGGGTGATTCACCCGACTGGGAGCCTGTACCTAGGTACACTACTCATCGCTTGGATGTGTGCTCATCGCTTCTCAGCACAGAAAGAAGATTCCCATTCCGGACGATTGGCAATCCTCAGCGCAGTGGTGCTCGGCTCGGCTGTGGTCATCACTTTGGGAGCCTTCGCACCACGAATGCTGGAGAACCCTGTATTCGCAGAATATGGGTGGCAGGGCGGTTTACCCTTCCTCGCCTTCAACGGACCACTCATCATCGGTCTGGGTGGATGGGCATTATGGCGTTGGCGAAACTCGTTTGAGGTCTGGTTGCTCACCCTGTGGCTGATACTGCAATTCATCCTCACCTTCGTGCATTTCTTCGATGGACTGGTCGGACTCTCAGTGCTATCTTTGGTCGCATATATGCTGTACTCGATGGCATTGCATGGCTTCCACGTGCCGCTCGCCGTTTTGGTCGGAATTCTGCTGGCGAGGAATCCACGATTGACTGCAAGATTACGTGAAATCGGAATTGCAAAGGCACAGTCAGACGATGCTGGAGAATATGTGGTGGATGAAGATGAGACGACTACGGTGATTCACATCGAAGAAAGTGACGCGGAATACATCGAACTTGAACTTCCTGAACCTGTACAGGATAACTGGCTGAAAGCGGCGGCGGCTATCGCCATCGTCGCCATACTTTTCGCACACTCTGTTGCCTTCGGGATGGCACAGCACCCCGAACTTGAGGTGCAAACACCGGGAGATCGGCAACTTTCAGATGCATTGTATGACCTTGATGCAGGTTCAATTGTCTACGTTGAAACGGCGCACTGGGGCATTCGATACGACGCACCGATGGATATCGGTATCACTTCCTTCCCATCGCTTGGACTGCTTACTGTGAACAGTCATATTCAGTGGAAAGTGGAAAGAGCCATCATACTGGATAATGCTCCTGTCGTCGCTTCTTATGGCGTGACCCACGCACTTACCTCACCCCGAGGTCAAATTGGATTCGTGCTGGCTCAAAGCCCGCATTGGATACTGTTGGCGAATGAGGGCGGCAGTCGCCTATGGAGTTTCGATGCCTCGCCAAGCGATGTGCACACCAGCACATACACCTTCCCAGACTCAGAGAATTGCTGGCTGGTCTCCGATTCCGAATCCGCTGCTTGCGAATACCGCGATGAGCCGTGGTGGGATTCCGACACCAACCACATTGGATACGGGCAGCAGAGTGTTCCGTTCATCACAGAAGGAGAAATGCTCCTACGAGTTATGGATGAGGAACGCAGTCATCGCGACGTCGATGTACGAGTATTCGTGCAATATTCGGCTCCAATAGGTCTTGATGTCAGTGTTTCAGCGTGTTTCGATAGCAACCGCGAAGACTGCACCACAATACGAGAACAATCGACAAGTGGTGGAATGAGTACCATCGAATTGCTGTTGCACACCCCTGCTGTGAGCGAGGAAATGTGGTTGACAGTCACGGTAGATGGCGGCGGTGATACCTTCCTCAATCCGGCAGGGCTCTCGGGTAGGGGTGACCGAATTGTCGACGAATCGGGGCTTTGGCTGCATTGGGTAGAGGTGAGGGACCTATGAAATCCAAGCGATTCCATCAAGAGGGAGCAGGGGAACCGAAGTCTGTGCGAGGCCTAACTATCCTCCTACCGACCCTCAACGAGGCGCAATCCCTTCCCACGGTAGTCGATGCATTGCCACTCGACCGGTTGCGGGAAGCAGGATGGAGCCCACGTATCGTTGTCGCCGATGGAAAAAGCACCGACGGTACCATCGAATTGGCTCAGAATCTTGGTTTGGAGGTAGTCGTTCAATCTCTGGGAGCGGGGAAGGGCTTTGGAATGCGTGAGGCATTCGCTCGCTTCCTCGCCAGTGGCGATGATTCTCTGGTCATGTTAGACCCCGATGGAACCTACGACCCTGCCGATGTTGCCCGCATGCTTGAGCACTTGGAGCGTGGTGGGTATGACGTGGTGATTGGCAGTCGGCTACGCGGTGACATCCGCCAAGGGGCCATGTCTCGCTTCAACTACATCGGCAACCACATTCTGACTTGGACCGCAGTCGCTCTTTACCACCTCTACATCAGCGATGTTTGTACTGGGTACTGGGCCTTCAAGAAAAACGCCATCAAGCAGATGCAGTTGAATTCCAAGGCATTCGAGATTGAGGCTGAGATGTATACCGCTTGCGCACACGAGAAGTTGAGGTTAGGAGAGATCCCAATCCGCTACGACAGTCGCATCGGCGGTGACACCAAACTCGGTTCGGTAGGTGACGGTGCGCGAATATTGCGCAAATTGCTGGTGCGCCGACTATTCCGCAGACCGGTTAACCAGTCGAATGGTAACTGACAATTACAGCCGGCTGATGACGATGCAATGGCGACAATTGGGGTAGAATCATGATTCTGCCCTGAAGTGTTGGCTGAATGCTTATAGTCGCTTCAATGGCGTAATACATTGATTGAGATGCTTGCGAGGATGCTGATTAAGATTGACCGCCGACTCGATTTCATCGTAATCCTATACCTGTTTCTCACCATTTTCTGGTTGCTCAATGGGCTTGATAAATTCTTCAACGGAGAGGACATCGTAAACATGGCTGATTATGCACAGAAGTATGCTATTGTGGATACAAATGGAACGGTCGTGTACGAAGTTCAGGGTATGAATCCCGATGGCTGGTTCGGAGTCAATCGCAATGCCCAGACAATCGGATACTTTGAGCGGCTAGGCATGCCAGCGAGTTGGGCACTTGGCTCGCTGTACGGTATCGCTGTAATCGAGGTCCTGCTTGGACTCGCCTTCTTCTCGATTCTGTTCTACAAGCCCTTGCCCGCTAAGGCAATGGAACAAGCACTTGAGGAGAACCGCCTCTTTGCGACGCAAACCATTCATCGACTCGCCTTCAAGGTGAGTTGTCTCATCTTCGTGAGTTTCATCACAATGGACATCTTATTCGGCGACCGGACCGAATTATGGGAGCATGGAACTTTCCTGATCCTTACCGCAATGACATACCGATTCTACATCGACCACGAGCAAATTGAGGCGGTCGAAGAGGAGCAACTCGCAGTTGGTAAGGAGGTTGCCGACGCTACCTAGTCGAGCAATTGTCGCAATCCATCCTCAAGACTCACAGATGAAGTCCAGCCGATGGCAGAGTGCAAGGCCTGACCATCGCCCACGCTTTCACGCGGGTCACCTTGGCGTGGCGGCTCGTTGACCACTTCCAGAGATTTACCAAGCGCATTGCCAAGGGTGCTGATAATCTGGTTAAGACTGGTGGAATGACCGCTGCATGAGTTGAATGGACGACCGTGACAGGGTGAGGCTTCTCCTTTCTCGACTAGCGAGGATGCCACAGCACACAGCGAAGATACAATGTCTGAAACATGGATGTAATCGCGGGTTTGCTCACCGTCACCGTACACCGTCAGAGGCTGTCCTGCCTGCGCTCGGTTGGTGAAAATCGTCAAAACACCACTGTAGGATGATGTTGGGTCTTGTCCGGCCCCATAGATGTTGAATGGCCGAATTACTGAGAGAGGGAGGCCGCTCTCCGCCATCGCAAGGATTGCAGCGTCGGCCTCTGCCTTGTGTGAGCCATAGGTGCCAATCGGAACCTGTGGATGATTCTCATCGATGGGGATGATGGTCGGCTCTCCGTAGATGGCTGCGCTACTGACGAAGATGAATGCAGAGACGCCAGCCTGACGTGCCTCACGAGCCAACTCGATAGCGGCGGCGCGGTTCACCGCTGCGCTCAACTCGGGATTCTCCTCGCACAGTGGAACTGAAGCGATTGCGGCAAGATGCAATACTACTTCGGCTCCATCAAGTGCCTCTGCGCGCGTTTCTGCATCTGTCACGCTACCTTCGATGAGGGCGGCACGTGAGTTGAGATGGTCGGTGGTGCCGTTGGACAGGTCATCGAGAACAACCACATCCGCACCGCCTGCGACAAGTGCATCGACCAGATGGGTGCCGACGAAACCGGCTCCGCCGGTCACTAATACACGACGCCCGGTCATAGTGGAATCTGAAGTCATCTGAACCATGACTTGCGGGCATTGCCCTTAGTCATTCACTCCTCTTCTTCGGCTTCCACCAAAACCATCTCTGGCGCTGAATGTCCTTGATTGTGGTTGATTTCTGCCTCTTCTGCAAGTAGCCTCACTCCACTCTTCTTTCGCAGTTCCTTGCCAGTCTTTGCTCCAAGTTCACTCAACATCTCTGTTTGTCTAATGACATTACCATCACCACTAATCAGTTGTTTACGTGCCGTTACAAAAGCATCACGGGCCTGATTAATCTCAAATCCTACCTCTGTAAATGATTCTAGGAACAACACAACCTTGTCGTGAAGAAAACCGGCCCTTTTCACCAACTCAATTTGATTTTGAGATTGATTCTCACGCTTCCAAATTTCTTGAATAAGCAGCAAAGCGGTCATTATTGTAGAACCACTGACAACCTTGACACGGCGGCTCTCAGTAAGATCTTGATAAAGTTCAGGTTCAGCACGCATAGCAGTGATGAAAGCGCTCTCTAGAGGAACAACCATCAATACGAAATCAAGCGTGTTAATACTCTCCATATGCTCGTAGTTCTTTGAAGCCAAGTCTTTAGCATGCTTCTTGATAGAGTCGCAATGGGCCTTCAAGGCAACTTCTGCGGTATCGTCGTCCTCTGCGTTCACATAGGCCTCGTACGCCGTAAGAGATACCTTGGAATCAATGACGACTTGGCGATTATCAGGTAAATTCAGGACGAAATCAGTTCGTTTGCGCGTCTTATCTACTGCCGTCTCTGAGAATTGCTTGCTGTAATCACGACCTTCGGTGAATCCCATACTCTGCAACAGGTTCTCGACGACCACTTCACCCCATGCGCCCTGAGCCTGAGAATCTCCCTTAAGGGCCCTAGTCAAATCGCGAGTTTCCTGAGCAAGTTCCATTCCAAGTTTGCTTACACTACCAACCTCTTTGCTTAGTTCGGCTGCCCGCTTGATATCTGCTTTCTCCGTTTCCTGAAGAGCCTTGATGTATTCACTCATGCTCTTCGACAAAGCGTCGGTCGCTATTGAGAACGACTTCTCCTTCTCCCCATCAGCATTCTTCACTGCGATTTTGAAAGCATCTGCAGCTGCGAGTTCAAACGCGTCTTGCATTTGCTTCCTCATGGTGCCTTTTACTTCAGCAAGTGCTTCTTCGCGAGCGTCAGCCGCCGCGAGTTTAGCAATGCCATCCGCCTTTGCTGCTTCGACCATTCTAACTGTTCGTTGCGACAATATCGCCCAGACTATTCCAGCTGTTATTAGGGCGGCGAAGGCAGCTATCGATAGGGTCAGGACTTCCGACATGGGCCACACCTAAACGCCATGGTTCTTGAAGTCTCCACTTCCGTTTCACTGAAGAAGTATAGCGCGACCCTTGGCTCCATGCGTAGGCGCAAGGTTGCGATTCTCGGTGGTGGCGGCATCGTCTCTCAGCGATTTCAACAGCGACTGGCTAACCACCCCTGGTTTGAGTTGGCCGCAGTCGCCGGCTCACCTCGCACCACCGGAAAAGCGCTCAGCGATATCGTGTGGGTTCTACCAGAGCCGCGACCAGCACTACCGGACCTCACTATACTGGGCATGGACGGACTGATTGAGGCACTCGACGACGTCGAAGTGGTGTTCAGCGGGTTGCCATCTGATGTAGCAGCCCAAATCGAAAAGCCACTGGCAGAGGCTGGCTTCTTCGTATTCAGCAATGCGTCCACCCACCGGATGGACGACGATGTGCCACTGGTCATCGCTGACCTCAATCCGCATCACCTGCTGCCACTGAAAACCAAACTAGCCGCTGGTCAAAGCCAAGGATTCGTCGCCTGTGGCACCAACTGCACCGTGGTACCCGCTGCCCTTCCAATCAAGCCAATTTGGGACATGATTGGCCTGCGCAAAGTCAGCATCCGCACAGAGCAGGCAACTTCGGGCGGAGGACTCAATTTGCTCGTACGCGCCCGCGAGGAAGGCAAAGTAGAGCCGGAAATACCCGGTGAGGCAGAGAAGATTGTTGAGGAATGTCGAAGTCTGCTCGGTCGCGCCACTGCTGAACGCTGTACTCAGGCCAATATCGTGGTGGATTGCTCCTGTCGAAGGGTGCTGCGTGAATGGGGACATTTAGTTCACGTCGAAGTGCAACTCTCTCGCGAATCTGATGCTGCGGAAGTCATCGAATGGGTGAGCAACCATCGTGGTAGAGCACAAGCGCTCAACCTACCATCAGCCCCACAAATTCCAATCATCATTGCAGCAGATATCGATACAGATGCCGACAGATGGGCAGGTGCTGAATCTGACAACCAAGACCCCTCTACCGACCTGCGAGCCGGGATGGCAGTAGTGATGGCAAACATCGAGGTCGAAGGCCGCACCCTTCGATTCACCGGTTATTCTGCCAACACGATTCGGGGTGCCGCTGGTGGTACAGTGCTACTAGCAGAACTGGCCGCTGCCGAAGGATTACTCGGAGAATGAGCTCTCTTCAAGAGCCACAGGATGGGGTAGGGCTCAAGTGTCGGACCTTCTCACGGAGGCTCGGTGAGGGCATGGGTGAAGTGCAGATTCAAGAATCATCTTCGCTTGACTCTGTGACTGAATCGATGGGGCTTGCCAACAATAGAACACGGGTTTTGCTGCTTGGCTCCCGAGATGAGAGAGTGGAACTACGCGAGCATGGAGCAACCGTAGAACTCGCTGACACGGCGATTTCGATTTTTTACCGGCCACGAGTGGAGCGGGAAGATATCGCTGCGGCCGGGCTTGACCACGCCGTCGCTTCCTTCCAATTCCTTGACATCTCAATGGGCGACCTCGGTCGCTGGCTACAACCGCTCATTGCACAAGGCTGGGTGCGCAAGGAGATCTCAATCGTATCTGCAAGCACTGCATCATTCCCTGATGAGGACTGGGTCTGCTTCCACCATCCAGTGATACCTGCGCCCGACCGACTCCCGTTGGCTGGCAGCCCAGGTACCATAGAGAGGAGAGCCTATCTGAGCCTCGCCGGGGCGGCGACTAAACAGGCCACTACGCGGACACCAGCCGCTCCTGCACCCGCTCCCACACCTACGCCTAAACCGGTGGAGGAAGCCGAAGTTGAGGAGACTGAAGAAGAGCCCGAGGCTGAGGCCGAACCGGAAGTGATTGCAATCACAAACGACGAACCACTGCCCGTGATAGCAAGGAAGGAGGAATCACCACTTGAGGCTGAACTACGCCAAACCATCTCATTGTTGGTTGCGGGTGGATTGGATGTTGCTGATGTGATGGAGCATGAGCAATTCATCGAAGTCTCCGAGCGAGCCAACGCGGCCGGCATAGATGTCTGGGGTATGGTTGTCAAACTCTCTGATTGAGAAAGCCTGAGCCTTTTGCAGGACCACGTTGATAGGTATCAGGTGTGGACGACGCTTCGTTATCATGGTATTCTGCACCGAATGCGGTCATGAACAAACCGACGACCAGAAGTTCTGTCGCTATTGCGGCGAACGCATGCCTGGTGCTATGCTGATGCGCCAATTGCGTGAGGAACAGAGCGCGATTGCGAAGGTGCAGGGAGTTCAGGTGAGTCCTACTCAGACAGCAACTCAACAGACCATACAGAATGTGCAGCAAGTCCAACAACACAGCAATCAAGTGCTGCCGCCTGAGCAAAGGCCGATGAATAACAATCACGTCAAGAATAATCAGTCTGCAACCAACAACATGCTGCGGGACCTTGCCAACGGCGACTGAATACGTCGCCGCATTGATGGCCCCTCACCTCCTCGCGAAACCGGTGGAAGGATGCGGCTCAAGCAACTCGCTATCACTCTCAGCAAACTCCCACCCCATCCTCAGACCTCGGTGGAGTTGGAGCAGTATGCTATGGAAGGCGGCTTGGCTACACAATGGATTGCTGCTATGGCAGAAGCCGGGGACATCGGTGTTGACACCAGAGTTGTCGATCTCGGAGCCGGAAATGGCATTCTGGGCATCGGCCTGCTACTGGCTGGTGCTGCTTCAGCCACCCTCGTGGACATCGATGCGGGGGCACTCAAAGCGGCGCAGCAGGGTGTCGATGCTCTGGGATTGGAGAGCAAAGTGAACTATCTGCAATCCGATATATCTCAGTGGGATGAGTGGCCTGAGATTTCCTGTGACCTTCTGGTGACCAACCCTCCGTGGGGAGTTCAGACTGAACGGGCCGACCGGGCCTTCCTCGTCACAGCATTCGCTTCGCCTGCTTCAGTAATTCATCTAATGCATAACGCCAAGGCCACCCATATTTCTGGTCTAGCCGCTGATGCAGGTTGGACCGGCGAGGTATTGATGGAGGCGGATTTCGCTTTGCCAGCAGCGTATGAGCACCATACAACTCGCCGAGGAACTACCAGAGTGGCCTGCTGGCGCTTCACCAGATAATCGGGTGAATGGGCTCCCGCAAGCAAGGCGGTGTGTTGATAGGGGGTTGTCAGGTCGCCGGCCTGTGCGAGCGGTCCCCCCTTTGGGGTGACCGTAATGGCGCCGGAGAACGAGAGAAATGACCTCCACCGCGAATGTGGGTGACCTTGTGGTCCCCGGTACAACGATTGACGACAATGATTCTAGTGAACTCGGACGGGGAATTACCCGCGTCGATGAGCGATGTGTGGCTACTGTAGTAGGCATCCTATCCAATTCAGATGGAGTACTGCACATCGAACAGCGGACAGACCCGATTAGAGAGGTTGAAGTTGGCGATATTGTCATTGGCGAGGTTAATCGAATCAACCCGAAGACCGCTGAAATCAAGATTCTGCATGTAGAAGGAAAGCCACCGCGCTCCCTACCTCAAAGACACCTATTTGCGGACCTCTTCGTAGCCAAAATCGTCGACCGATTCCTACCCTCTCCCGGAGATGCAATGCGCAAGCGAGATATCGTTCGCGCCAAAATCGAGCAGTTGGAGCCGATGCTGCGAGCGGAGTGCCGCTCTAGTGCGAATCTCGGTGTACTGCACGCCATTTGCCCCGCTTGTGGCGAATCGTTGCAAACCTCATTCGAAGTTGATGATGTCAATGTCGCTTGCGCACGTTGTGACTACGTCGGATTCCGGGCCCTCTCCGATGGCTTCGGCCACGGATTCGAGGCTGGTGAAGCCGGTGTAATCTCCGCGCTGAACCGCGATGGTGAACGCTGGTCCAATGCCGCTCAGGCATTTGTGTCCAAAGATGGTGAGCGACCCTACCTTTCCCCGCTCAGCGATTACCGCAGAGGCGACCACCATGAGAAATCGAAGGAAGTCGAGAAGTTCCTTGGCGCACTCCAGCAGAGCGGAGGTCGCGGCGGAGGTCGCGGCGGAGGCCGTGGCGGTGGCGGAGGAGGCCGTGGAGGCCGCCCCGCTCGCAAGATGTACGAGGCTCCCTGCACAATGTGCGGCAACAAGGCATCATTGCCCTTTGAGCCGACTCCCGGTGCCCCTGCGCGGTGTTCACCCTGCAAAGAGAAAGTCGACGAAGGTAAGGCAACTCAAGAAGAACTGGCCAAGGAGCGAGAGAACCTCAGCACTGCTCGAGAAAAGGCCCACCTGACAGCTGGCATGAAACTGTTCATCGGTGGAGTGGCCTTTGCGGCTACTGAGGATGACCTGCGCACTTTATTCAGCGCAGAAGGTGAACTCAAGGATGTACACATCGCCACTGATAGGGAGACTGGAAAGAGTCGCGGGTTCGCTTTCATCACATTCTCTGACCGAAAACAAGGTGCGGCTGCTATCGAGAAATTGAACGGAGCCGATTTGCAAGGTCGACGCCTGAGTGTGCAAGAATCCAAGCCCAAAAGTGGTGGCGGCGGTGATCGTGGCGGCGGCGGTCGTGGCGGCGGTGGTCGTGGCGGCGGTGGTCGTGGCGGCGGTGGTCGTGGCGGCGGTGGTCGCGGACGTGATCGCGGTGGACGTAGGGACCGACGCTGACCTTTTCCGGCCTCTTTCGAGCCATTGTGCGGCTCTCAACGCTCAAGACGTTGGCCCTACTCCCTCAAACGGGTGGAAGCAATGACATGGCTGGTCATCGACGGATACGAGGATGAACCGGCCGCATTCGGTGTCCCTCCATACGTCGGTTTCCACATCCGATACGTCTGTGGAGTTCTGCAACACCGGGGCATCGACTACAACTACATCACCATCGATGAGTGGCGACGTGGAAAGCGACCTGAAGGCCTATCCGATTTGGAAGGAATCGCGCTGATTGCCGGCGCTGTAGTACCCGGGAAGTATCTGCGCGGCACACCTATCTCATTGCGTGAGACCGCCGAGATGGTTCGCACCTTACCGAAAAATATCCCCTTCCTTGCAGGCGGCTGGGCAATCCGTGGATGGCGTCAGCAAGGCTGGCAACCGCTGCGAAAGAATCTGTTCCTATGTGTACAGGATACCGATGCTACCCTTGAACACTATCTGGCGAATGGTGAGTTCCGTCACCAACGACGTAATGCTGAGCAGTGGACCGAATGGGCCCACGCAGGTGCTGTATCTAAAGCGGTGACTGAACACCCGGATTTATCTGGCCCATTGACTTACGAGGTTGAAGTCTATCAGGGGTGCGTACGCTACAAGAACGGCTGTAAATTCTGTATCGAGCCAAAGAAAGGAGTCCCCGTCTGGCGCACCCCTGAGGATGTTATCGCCGAGGTTGGCTTGGCCCTCGATTCTGGAGTGCGTCATGTTCGTCTTGGTGGAATGACAGACGTTTACACCTACATGGCAGACGGTGTGGTCGAATTGGAATATCCAGTTCCTAATCCCGAGCCGATAGCCAAGTTACTGCATGGTCTTCGGCAAGATGAGCGCTTGGAGACTTTGCATGTTGACAATGGCAACCCAAGCATCATTGCGGAAAATCTTGAGCCTGCTACTGAAATAACCAAGACGATGGTAGAGACTCTGACCGATGGCTCAATCCTGTCTTTCGGATTGGAATCAGCCGACCCTGCTGTGCACGAGGCGAACTGGCTCAACTGTGATACTGAGCAACTGAAGGTAGCTATTCGTCACGTCAATGAATTCGGTCGTGAGCGTGGTGAGCGTGGGCTGCCAAGATTGCTGCCCGGGTTGAACTTCATCGCTGGACTGCACGGCGAAACTGCGGCGTCATATCAATTGAATATGGACCTACTCACAAGCCTGCGGAAAGAGGGACTGTGGCTGCGACGAATCAACATCCGTCAAGTCGAGGGTATTGGATTTCAAGAGATTCCTAAGCAGCAATTCCGTTCGTTCAAGAACTGGGTTCGCGACAGTATCGATTCGCCGCTGCTCACGGAATTATTCCCTGTCGGGCAGCGGCTTTCGCAAGTAAGGTGGGAAAGTCACGATAGCCGAATCCGCCTGCCTGCGCATATTGAGGATGAGGCACACAGAGACTCGACTATACATGGAAACGCGGGCGTCACATTTGGCCGCCAAATCGGTGCATATCCAATTCTCATCGGTGTGCCTTACCTGATTCCCCTTGAGACTGAGTCTGACATCATAATAACCAGCCATGGTGCCCGTTCAGTGACTGGAGTCGAGGTTGGTATCAATGTAAACGTCGCCTCCCAGAAGCAATTGGAGGCTATTCCAGGAATTGGCGCGAAATCAGCATGGTTACTGGTATCTACACGCGCAAAGGCTGCACATGCAAAGGCTACAGGAGAACGGCCATTCGATAGTGTGGAGCAGGCCTTCGACGAAAGCGGAATCGAAATGCCGGAACTCGCAGCGGCTGTACTGGAGGTCCGATAATGGCCAATGCAATCGCCGAATCACTGATTGATGCCGCTAGACGCTTGCAGCAGCGATGTGCTGCTCTGGCGCCTGACCTTGGCCAACCTGTATCGTTCTCTTATGATCCGCTGGACTATGCGAAATCAGTCCACGAAGCATATCTGTCTCGATTTGGTGGACTCGGAGCAAAAACCATCCTGCTCGGAATGAACCCCGGGCCTTGGGGGATGGGACAGACCGGCGTACCATTCGGAGATGTCCACAAAGTAACCGGCTACCTCGGTTTGGCTGGCCATGAGGTTACCATCCCAAGTGGCACTCACAAGAAACGGCCGGTTCTGGGGTTGGCCTGCTCACGTGGAGAAGTGTCTGGAGACCGGCTCTGGGGTGCGGTCGAGGAATCGTTCGGCAACGCCGAGCAAGCGCATACCCACATTTTCGTTGTCAATCATTGTCCGTTGCTACTATTCGATGAAATGACGCGCAACCTGACTCCAGACAAGTTGCGCGGTGATGCTGCGCGAAAACTGCTTGAGGTCTGTGATGAGCATCTACGAGAAGTGGTTGGCATCCTTGCAGCGCAGCGGGTAATCGGTGTTGGCAAGTATGCGCAACGCAGAGCAGAACTGGCCCTCCGGGAGGTCGATGTGGAGATTGATTCGATACCTCACCCATCTCCCGCCAATCCATTCTCCAACAGGAATGGTGGCGCGGATTGGCGAGCAGCTTTCACGGCGACTATGGGACGCTGAGAGTTCAAGTCTCGTCAGCGAGAACGTTAAGTCCGAGTCCGAATCTACAGCACATGATGTCAGACTCGATGACGACCCCCGAATGTCTATTCAGAAATGCCGAACAGTATGGTGACCTGCCTGCGCTATCCGACAAAGGCAGCGATGGAGAATGGAATACAGATACGTGGTCAGATGTGCTCAGCAATACGCTAACTATTGCCAAAGCACTGTACGCAATGGGCTTTGAGGCGGGCGACAAACTCAGCATTTACTCCTACAATCGCAAAGAATGGTATCTGATTTACGCGGCTTCGCAAATGCTCAATGGAGTGGCAGTCGGTGTTTACCACACCTGTTCACCTGAGGAGGTGGAATGGGTTGTCGGCAATTCGGACTCCAAGTTCATCTTCATAGGGAACAATCCTCAGGATGGCAATGACCCAGCCAAACTTCCGGCAAACCGGATTGCAGCGATTATCGATGACCTGCCGGCAATTGAAGTCGCAGTCATTCTCAACAATTCAGGCTCGCTCGACCATGCTAAGGCAACCTCTTGGGATGAATTTCTGTCCAAGGGAACCAACGTCTCTGATTCAGATATTCAAACACGAATGGATGGGATACAGCCCAACGACACTTCTTCGCTGATTTACACATCAGGTACAACTGGAAACCCAAAGGGAGTCGAGTTGTCTCACGATAATTTCGCCTTTGAACTCAGTTGTATTCGCAACGTCATTCGCTTTGACCCCGGCGACGGATACGTCTCATGGCTACCATTGGCCCACGTCTTCGGACAGGTTGCTGACAACCATCTCTGGATACGCGATGTGCTCCACATGCGGGTAGTAGACAACGCACTGCACGCTATTGACTATGCAAAAGAAGTGCAACCGCACCTATTCATTGGAGTTCCGCGCATCTACGAAAAAGTCTACTCAAATCTCAAAAATACAATTGATTCAAAGGCCATTATCCGCATTGGATTGGGAGTTCCTGTGCTGAAAAAGGTGTTGCAGAAAGCGGTCAAGCGCAAGATTGGTATGTTGAATTGTAAGTATGCAATCACCGGTGCTGCTCCAATCAATCCAGATATTCTACACCTATTCCACCGGGTCGGTGTGCCACTATTCGAGGGCTATGGAATGACTGAAACCACCGCGGGTGCGTCAATGAATTACGATGGGCATAACAAGATCGGTTCAGTTGGCCAGACGCTGCCCGGAGGAACTGAACTGAAAACCGATGAACATGGTGAGATATTCTTCCGAGGACGCCACGTCATGAAGGGCTACTACAACAATCCCGAAGCGACTGCTGAGGTGTTGCAAGATGGTTGGCTCCGCTCAGGTGATATTGGCAAGATTGATGCGGACGGATTCGTCAAGATAACCGGCAGAATAAAGGAGATTTACGTCAATTCTGGTGGCAAGAATATCGCACCGTTGGTCATTGAGGAGACCATGAAGGCTATTCCGCTCGTTTCACAATGTTTCCTTGTGGGTGATGGTCGGAAGTACTGCAGTGCGCTGCTCACACTCGATGTATCTGCCATTCTACGTGATAAATTCGACATGGATGGGTCAAGATTACCAAAGGACCCTGCAGAGCAAATCGCACTGCTCAACAAGCAAGGGCATGAATTGTCAGAATACACAGATAGTGCTGGGATTCATGCAGAAATTGATGCCGAAGTGCAGCGACTCAATGCTAAGTTCGCGCCTCCTGAGCAAATCAAGATGTTCACCATCCTGCCGCGCGACTTGACCGTGGATGATGGCGAACTGACGCCGACACTCAAGATTCGCCGCAAGCAGATTCGCGAGAATTGGGCAGCGGAAATCGAGCAGATGTACAGCGACGATTGACCGCTTTCTCGCTCACTCAACCATTCTCACGCGCCTTGCTTACCTTGGTCGTTCTGAAATGGGGAATCTTCCTCGTCGAAGATGTACTGCTGGATGGCGATGCCTGCGCCGATGCTGATGAAAAGCACCAGAGCAGACTCGAATCCAAACGGCTCCCACACCTCCCACCCAGAGATTCCTACTCTGACCAATGCCACCCCGAGAGTTATGGACAACCCACCCACTACTGAAGGTGCGAGATAAGACACCATTTCCTTCTGGTGACGGGCCATTCGCATCCCAATCAGGAAGAATATGTCCGCTCCAATTGCGAGAACCAATGGAGTCCATCCCCAGAACAGGTCATCAGGGAGGAATGGCTCAAAGAACGAGGCGAAAAGCACCCATGCACCAAGAGCCACTATTCCACCAAGAATCATGTGCAGTCGGTCATACATGATTGCTGCAACCGTACCGGTTAATACTCCTACCAGCAATGCTGCAATAGCAGCAATCTCGGCATCTTGCCTTCCCAGTCCAGTGGTCAACTCGTAGGTCGACCATGCGGATGGAACGAATGCCGAGACAGCGATGAGGGGGCGCATCACCCTTGAGCCGGCGAAGATGAAGCCGACTCCAATGACAATCAGGAGAGCGCCGAGCACATCCGCATAGCCCGAGACGGCCTCAGTAAAGTCTGTCGCGGCAGAGTTTGTTCCAATCATCGGGAGCCCGATTCCCGCATGGGGAGCCATGACTTGAGGCTCGCCCTTCGCGTACGAGCGCGTACATGCGCCCCGGCGGCCTAGGGCCGCCGGTGCTATCATGAGGTTCCTCTCTATCCCGCATCCATGTCGACTGCCGGCAACGCTGCTGACGATGCTGCAGGCGAGGCATCGGAAGCAGAGGGCACAGGTGCTGGTGATGCAGTTGAAAGAGGCACGTTCGACCGCTCTGGAATTCCACTACGAGTGGTAACCGCCGCGTCTCTATTCGATGGTCATGATGCGGCAATCAACGTGATGCGACGACTGATTCAAGCAGCCGGATGTGAAGTGATTCACCTCGGACACGACCGCTCCGCACTCGATGTAGTGAAGGCAGCCATCGAGGAGGACGCTCACGCCGTCGCTCTCACCTCATATCAGGGTGGACACATGGAGTACTTCACCTATATTCGAGAACTGCTAAACGAGGCAGGCAGAGCCGATATTCACATCTTTGGTGGAGGTGGAGGCACTATTACCCCGCCGGAGATTCGTGACCTGCACGCAGCAGGAATCACTCGTATCTACTCTCCCGATGACGGCAGAAAGATGGGGTTGCTCGGGATGATTGATGACCTCGTCACCAGGGCAAGCGACTCGGACCTGATGTCTGAATCCAGCCTGTCTGAACTGGAAGGTGAACTCACACCAGATAACAGGGGAGGAATTGCTCGTCTCATCACCGCTGCGGAGAATGCCGACCCGGTCCATCTCGCCCAGTTGATCAAGATCTGTCGTTCAAGGTCAGATGAGCAGCGAGTTCCGGTCATCGGATTAACCGGAACAGGAGGCGCGGGCAAATCCAGCCTGATTGACGAGTTGATGCGACGCATCACCACGCAGAATCCCGAACTCAAAATCGCTCTACTGTGCACTGACCCAACCCGGAAGCGCACCGGAGGTGCGCTGCTGGGCGACCGTATTCGCATGAACACCTTATCAAATGAAAATCTATTCATGCGCAGTCTTGCAAGCCGAGATGGCGGTCGTGAAATCAGCGAGAAAACCCACGAATCCATTGAGGTGTGCCAAGCGGTTGGCTTCGACTTGATCTTCGTCGAAACCAGCGGCATCGGCCAAGGCAGCGATGCCATCACCGATGTCGCTGACCTCAGTATCTACGTGATGACAAGTGAGTTCGGCGCTCACACCCAACTTGAGAAAATTGAGATGCTAGACGTCGCTGACCTCGTCGTTCTCAACAAATTCGAGAAACGAGGCAGCGAGGATGCATTGCGCGCCGTCCGCAAGCAGGTCAAGCGCAATCGGAACCTATTCGATATGGCTGATGCGAACCTACCGGTCATCGCCACAATCGCCAACCAATTCACTGACCCGGGGGTGGATATGCTGTGGTATCGCCTTGCAGGACTGCTCGATGAGCGGCATGGGGTTGAACTCGCAGCAACTGAACCCGAACTTGGGACCAGTGAGTTGCCCGAGCCGCAACACATCATTCCTCCTGAGCGCACACAATACCTCGCGGACATCGCTCGCTGTGTGAGGGAATACCATGGTCGAACCGAGTCAATGGCCGAAAAGGTCAGATTAACCCAGCACCTTGAATCAGCTGCTAAGCACATGGCTGACCTCGCCGATGGCACAGGTAGCACCGCAGCGATGGCCGGAGCGAGTGCAGCAGCGGACCTGCGGGTACAAATTGAGGAGGTAAAGAGCACAATTCATCCAGAAGCGTGGAAAATGTTGTCCGACTTTGAGACCAGAGCAGCGGCCTACCGTTCAGGCTCCTATACCTACCAAGTAAGGGGCAAGGATTTCGCTGTCCCGACAACCAGCACATCTCTCTCTCACAACGAGATTTCACGCATCGCTCTTCCTAACTTCGCCGACGACGGTGAGCGACTCGCTTGGTTGCGCAAGGAAAATGTCCCCGGAGTTTTCCCATTTACCGCCGGCGTATTTCCGTTTAAGCGGGCAGATGAATTGCCAACTCGCATGTTCGCTGGCGAGGGACCTGCTGAGCGGACCAATGCAAGATTCCACTATCTTTCTGAGAACGAGGATTACGCAAGGCTCTCTACGGCCTTCGATTCTGTCACCTTGTATGGACGCAATCCGCATACTCGCCCTGACATCTACGGCAAGGTCGGTGAATCCGGTGTCTCCATCTTCTCTGTGGAGGAGATGTGTACTCTATTCGACGAATTCAATCTTTGTGAGGCAAATACCAGCGTTTCGATGACGATTAACGGGCCGGCGGCAATTGTTCTGGCGATGTTCTTCAACGCCGCGATACGCCAGCAAGTGGCCATCTTTGAGCAGGAAAAACAACGCGCGCCACTACCCGACGAGGTTGAGGCGATTCAAGCCAGTACGCTACAAATGGTGCGTGGCACAGTGCAGGCAGACATCCTCAAGGAGGATCAGGCACAGAATACCTGTATCTTCTCAACAGAATTTAGTCTGAAACTGATGGGTGATGTGCAGCAGTTCTACATCGATAATGACGTCCGCAACCACTACTCTGTGAGCATTTCTGGCTACCACATCGCTGAGGCTGGTGCTAACCCAATCTCACAGTTGGCTTTCACTTTGGCAAACGGCTTCACCTACGTCGAATACTACCTGAAGCGAGGGATGAGTATCGACGACTTCGCACCGAATCTCTCGTTCTTCTTCTCCAACGGCCTCGACCCAGAATACACCGTCATCGGCCGGGTAGCTCGCCGTGTCTGGGCTGTCGCTTTGCGTGACCTTTACAGCGGTGATGAGCGTTCTCAGAAACTCAAGTATCACATCCAGACCAGCGGGAGGAGCCTGCACGCACAAGAGATTGACTTCAACGACATTCGCACCACTCTACAAGCACTGCTCGCCATTCAAGACAACGCCAACTCACTGCACACCAACGCGTATGACGAGGCCATTACCACCCCAACCGAGGACAGTGTGAGGCGCGCCCTCGCCATCCAACTCATCGTCAACAAGGAAAGTGGTTGGACCAAGACCGAAAACCCGTTGCAAGGTTCGTTCATCGTAGATGAACTGACCGACCTTGTCGAGGCGGCGGTCCTGACTGAGTTTGAGCGAATAGCAGAGAGAGGCGGAGTTCTTGGGGCGATGGAGACAATGTATCAACGCGGTAAGATACAGGACGAGAGCCTGCATTACGAAGAGCAGAAACACTCGGGAGAACTTCCCATCACTGGTGTCAACTTCTTCCAGAACCCTGACGCCGCTGCCTTCGATGAGAGCAGCGCTGATGACTTTGAGATGGAACTCGCACGCGCGACGCCCGAGGAAAAGCAAGGTTGTCTTGACCGACTGGCAACCTTCCATCGCACTCACAGAAAGGAGGCACCAGAGGCTCTTGCAAGGCTACAGCAGGTGGCGAGGGAGGGTGGCAATGTGTTCGCTGAACTGATGAACACAGTCAACGTCGCCTCGCTCGGACAAATCACTGAGGCCCTATTCGAGGTCGGCGGTCAATACCGCCGCAATATGTGAGCGTCAGTTCATTCCGAACATTATCGATATCACAATCATCGATACGAAGAAGAACAGGAAACCCGGGATGATTGCAACCAACATCCCATATGCCGTGCTCTGTTGTTCTGTGACAAAGGAACGCACCAGCATACCTATCCATCCTGCAATGAGCAGGAGGGGCATGCAGCAGCCGAGGAAACCCAAGAATATTTCCTCGGCAATCTCTCCGCCTTCTCCTCCGAATTCGCTTCCTATTTCATATTCAACCCAGTAATCGGTCTCGTTGTCAGGCTCAAAAGGCAGTGTGAACTCGATATGGCCAGTGGAATAGTCAATTGTGCCAATACCATTCTGCTCAAAACTGAACCTCAACGGTCGGTTACCGTCGGCATCCTCACCATACCATTCTTTGCAGTAGTAACTATGGGCATCATTTGCAATGTTCACCTCAATGTCGAACCTATTAAGGTCCATGTTTGAGGTGTTGATGTAAAAGGAAAATGTAGTGTTGACGCCATCAGATATCCAGACATCATTCAACCACATGGTCTTACTTCTCCAAGAGCCAGTTTCTTGGTAGATAATTTTCACATTCGCTGCGGTTGAATTGGGGTACACTTCTGGTAGATTGATGGTGATCTGTTCATTGTCAACATCAAAACTTCCTGAGACAATTTGGGCATCGACATTGATACTTCCGTCACAGTCATCATAAACATAGAGTGAATCTACTTCACCTTGAACCGTCACGGCTTGGTTCCCTTTCATTTCATCTTTATCGTCGAAATTAAATGAGCAGGTTCCAATCGGCTCGCCCGCATCAAAGGTGAAGGTGGAGTTGACAAAGGAATCACCGCTGACTATTGTCCCTGACCGATTGTCGTCCCATGAGGATTCATGCGATAATTGCAGCCCAAGCGTCAGCATTGCAGCAATAATGAATGCAAAACAGATGCCGATTCCTTTCCACCAGGAACCCATGTGCTGTTCAGGAACTGCAACCCCAAGGTGAGGGCCCATGTCACCGCTCAGTTGTGTAACCTGTCCGGTCAAGGAAGGAGTAACGGCCATTGTATCGGCTTGGGATTCAATGCTCAGTCCGCCGGTAGAGCCGAGAACCAAGGGGCCTGAGGCTGCGGGAGGGGCTGCTGCGGTATCGCCACCGGTTTGCTCATCCCAAGGTGAGGAGGTACCCTCACTCCCATCGAACATAGCAGTCCCTCAACGTTCTCCCTTCAAAGGGATTCACCTGCAATGAGTGTGTTCGCAACGAGGTCTAGTCATCAGTTTCATCGGAATCAACGAGGAGTTTGTCCCATACCGTCGCAGCTAGTACAGCGCCAATAATCGGTCCAAGCCAATAGATGACAAAGTCAATCTTGTTCTCCATGTCTGAAAACACCCATGTTCCCATCCAGCGAGCCGGGTTCATCGCTGCGCCAGTGATGCCACCACCCATCAGGATGTCAGCCATCACTGCAAGTCCAATACCAAAGCCAGCAATACCAGCAGGAGCGCGATTATCGACAGCAGTACCCATGATTACGGTCATCAGTAGGAATGTCAGCACTATCTCGACTAGGATGACCGTCTGGGTATCGAATAGATTGCCATCCATCTCCTGTGGTGCTGGTGTACCGACTCCAGCAGCGCCAACAAGGCATAGTATGCCACCAGCAAGCGCAGCGCCAATCAATTGTGATAGAATGTAATAGCCGCCCAACTTGGGGGTTATTCGCTTGGTTGACATCAGAGCGAGTGTTACTGCAGGATTGACGTGAGCACCAGAGATGTTCATCGTCGCGCTGACCATCACCGCCAAGATGATGCCGTGAGCAGCCGCAACAGCCACAATATTGTCACCATGCAACCATATGGTGCCTGCTCCAATGAAGGTCAACCCAAAAGTCGCTATTCCTTCTGCCACACACTTGCTAAGACAATTCGATCCACTCATACACTCAACTCCGGGCACCGGCCCGAAGTGTTCCCTTTGAGTGCAGACCATGAACAAAGCGGTCCATCCGAAACAAAAGAAGGGCCGGTCGAGGGCAACCGAAGTCGCCCAACGACCGGCCCGTATGTCATCTGTTGTTATGTGTTAGATGAGAGAGTAGTCCTACTCTTCTTCTGGCAAGAACTGGTCGCCGACCATCAGTGCAGCTGCTGCACCGACACCGCCAACAATCATCGAGCCAAATAGCCCGACGAAGTCTGCTTCCCATGCGGAGTTAACCAGTGTCCCACCGAGGTCAGCGGCACCGGAGATTGACACTCCTGCACCAGCAACGACCGCAGCGAACAAACCAGCTGCCCAGCCTCCACCGAGACGGTCATAGACCGTCATCAGCAAAAAGCCACCAACGAGGGCTGTAACGGCATCGCCTAGGCTTGCCATTGCACCAACATCGGTTCCTACTGTCCCATCTTGTCCGAACTTAATGACCGCAGCAGCTATCAATGCGCCAACTATCTGCATGCAGAAGTTCAGCGCACCAGTTTGCCAGTCAGTCTTGCCAGCGGCCATTGAGCCGATGGTGATGACCGGTAGGAGCTGAGCCCCACTGAAGGTCATCCACAACACTGCTAGCACAAGGCCGAGGGTAATCATCTCACTATCTGCCTGGCTGAAAACCAGTAGTGTGAGAGCCAAGCTACCAACCGCTTCTGCTGTCATCTTTTTCGTGTCCATTTCCATTTTCATTTCCTCCCGCATTGCTGCGAGCGTTGCCTCCTCCTTTGTTCTCTATATAAAGTGAGCACCGAGGGAGGAATATGAAAATGCGTTTTTCGACGCTTTTTGACGCACCGATACGCCTTATTGCAGTAAGTGTTGCTGGCTACACCTACGCCGCAGTACCACGTTTATTGGCTAAAAAATGAGTTTTTGTCCTCTCTGGTAGGACCCAATGAATTATTCTGAACGATGATTCTTGTAATCGACATATAGTTCGAATCAGTACATGTTGCATTCAGGAACAAGTCTGGAAAAATAACAGCGAGCCCGCAGGCAGGGAAAGGTGAGTCCCTGCCTACGAGCAGGCGTGTCAACACCACACCTAAGTGTGGTAATCGGTAATCGTTTGTGTTGTGTGTTCCGATTTACTGTGGATCACTTTTCGAGTTCGGCTTCGACGAGGGTCGCTAACTTAGCACCGACACCGAATGCTACAGCGTTGGCAATGAACATCGCGGCTCCCATTACCTCGAACGCACCACCATCTGCCAAGCCTATCAGCATAGTACCAAAATGAGCACCGCCAGCAAACACTCCGCCCATTCCTGCAGCAGCTGCAAGTCCAACACCACCAGCTTGATACAAGCCTTCGCAGCGTGTCCAGACAGTGTATGTCAAGCCACCACCAACGATTACTGTAACCCAATGTGTTAGGTCAGTTACCATTTCTGTTGGTCCAGAGTATGCAACCATTGTGGCATCGCCCGTTGTTGCAACCAATGCTAGGACACCAGCGCCTGCGGCGCCGACTACCTGGAATAGCACTTTCATGCCACCTGCTTCCCAATTTTGGTCGTTCAACATCCTACTTACTGTTAGTGCAGGTATGAGGTCTGCCCCGCTGAATGCGGTCCAAAGCACTGCCAAGGCCAAAGCCCATTCTATCATTCCAAGGTCGCCGTCAGCGACCCATAGCTTCAGCAGGAGGAAGGTCAGCGCTAGGCTGCCAAACATCTCTGCACAGTTGTCTTTCCAATCCATTTCCATTTCATTTCACCTTTTCAATCGCACATGGCGATTAGGCGCCCATGCCAATTGTTCCACTTATGAAGGATTAGGCGGATATCAGCAATAATCACGGCATTTGTTGAGGTTTTTCGGGGGACCGGTGTCGCTTATTGCAGTAGGTGTAGTCGGCTACACTTCTTCGCAATATCACGTTTTTAGCGTTGGCAAGTCTTACAATGGAAGGTTGAGCGACCCTGTTGCACTGTTCTAACAATGCTTCCGATGCACCCCTGCTTCAGGCAGGGTTCTCCTTCTCGGTCATAAACTCCGAATGATAAAGGAAAATAACCAAGTTCACCGGAAATGTCGCTGAATTGGCCATCCTTGAGTGTGGAGCCGCCTGCTGCAATAGCCTCACCCAATACCTTTGGGATGTGCTCAACCAAGCGAGTTGCTTCCTCGACGCTTATTGATGCAGCCTCCTTAGTGGGGGCGATTCCGGCACGGTGCAGAATCTCGCAGACGTAGATGTTGCCAAGTCCAGCGATGGTGCGCTGGTCGAGCAGGGCAACCTTGACCGGAGTGCGTCTGTTCTGCAAAGAGGAGACAAGACCCGGTGCGCTAAGTTCGTCTGAGAGCGGTTCTGGACCTAATGAGCGCAAGAAACGGTTGTCCTGTTGCTGTTCCGTGTCAAATAAATCGATGAAACCGAATCTGCGAGCATCTGTGTAGATGGCTCGGCGACCGCCTTCGAGTTCGATTACAAGGTGGTCATGCTTGCCGTCACCGACATCCTGCTCGCCTGACGAATCCTCTCCGACAAGCCGCCAGCGCCCAGTCATCCCTAGATGCGACAGCATGGTCATGTCATCGTTGAGGCGGACGAGGATGTATTTCGCTCGCCTATCCACCGCTTCTACAATCCGGCCCTCAAGTCGAATCGACAAATCTTCAGGAAATGGGAATCGCAGATCCGGTCGCCTGACTCGCACTGTACCGATTCGGCGACCGACCAGATGCGCTGCCAAACCGGTTCGAACCGTCTCTACCTCAGGGAGTTCGGGCATACGCCCTCACTCCGTCCCTGCCTCATCGAGCAATGTTTGCACATCTTCAAGGAATAATTCAGGAACGAATTCTGCGTTATCCCAAGATACCCGCTTGCGGTGTTGGCTGTCAACCAGCACGATGGGTTGGTTATGCACGATGACAAAGTCATCTTCTCCTTCCTCTGCAGGAGCGGTTTCCAAAGATACCCCGTAGGCACCCCACACCAATTCAAGGTCGAAATAGCGCTGCTGGCTCATGTTGCCGGCATCAGGACTGGTCAAATGTGGCCAATCAGCATCCTTGCTCGATGCGAAATCAGCCAACATGCTCACACTATCGTGCCATGGGTCAAGGCTGATGGTCAGAATCTGGACTCTGGCAGAATCATTCTCATCGAGATTGTCGGTAATCCACTTCATCGATTCTGTCTGTGCAAGGCATACATCCATGCAGCGAGTGAATACAAAAGTGAAAATTGTCAAATCCGCATCGATATCTCTACTGTCGAATGACGTATTCGTGCTATCGACCAAAACAAACTCGTAAGCGACCGGTTTTGCCGCTAATTCATTTCCATTGAAGGTCATGGCCACGTCATCATCGCCTAGGCAACCAGCAAGCCCAGTGGCGAGAAGCAATGCCGCCATTACGGCAGCGAGCGAGTGGGAACGGAGTGTCAATCGGCTACCCCCGGCCAATCTGCTGGTGCTTCCACATGAAAGAGAACGTGGTTATCCTCCCAGCCTGTAAGATTAAGTCGTTGGCGCAGAATCAGACCGGATTCAGTCAGGGATTCCTCTGCGTTGTCGAAAGTCGCACGGTGACCTCCTTCAGTGATTCGCTCTGACGCCGCCTTCAGTGAGAGCAGACCACAGCCGCCGGCTGCAAGAAAAGTCGTTGCGGCAGTGATGAACATCTCTACCTGTCCTGCTTGACTCACATCTTGAAACAGCCAAGTGACTCGGCCGTTTAGAAATGGAGTGATGGATGTCGCCTTGCGTGCATCAGCGAGTACAGGCAGCAGACCCGGTCGCGACCTTGCAAGTCGAATCAAGTCTCGAACGCATCTGGGACTGATATCAACTGCGACGATACTTCCACCAAGGTGGTTCTTAGAGGCGCACAGATGGTCGTGAAGATGGCTGATTGTAGTGCCGTGGCCCGCGCCAAGATAGAGTGTGGACACTCCAGACTCGGGCAACATCGAAGCGAGTAATTCCCCCGATTGTGACCGCAGTAACCCGGCCGCAAGTTTGGATGAACGTGGGCTCCATTGTCGCCATTCCTTGCGACCATCTCGCTTCAGTCGCTCTCCACGGACGCTGACACCCTTCACAGCGTTTCTGCTCCAGAGTGACCTACCCTCGATGCGAACATACGGAGAAACCTCGGTGAGGCGAGCCATAATTTCACCTCGTTCAGCGACCCCGCGGTTTCGGATGCCGTGCGCGGATTCCCGCAACCGCATTCTCGACCTTGGCGACTTCAGTTTCACCCCAAACTTCACCGCCAAAATGGTCGACTCGTGCTGCTATGGCGGCTTTGCCAGCCACCATCCTTGCGATTTTCCCACGCACCCATCGAGGGCTTCTGCACACCCATGGGTGCTGGAATAGATGGCCGTGTTTGGGAGGGTCTGTACCTTGCTTCAAGTGCATGAAGAAGGCTTTCTCTGCTCCAAGAATCTGCACTGTTCCCGCCGGCAGGCGGGCAAGTCTTGCGCGACCGCGCGCAGTTACGCACAGCCGCGAAGCAAGCAGCGGCCCGAGGAGTCGAGACAGAGAAGGCAAGTGAGATTCGGAGAGATGGCGAACTGCATCTTCGAGATGAATCAGATGGGCTGCTGACTCGACGGTGGTGTTAGCCCAACCCTTCAGCGCTTTCCACTCGGCTTTGCCGACTTCTGTATCAGCCGCCTCAACACCCAAGGCAGCAGCAAGCCCAGCCAAGTCGTCAGCCTGTGCAACTGCTGGCGCAATCTCAGCGCGTCTTGCATCAAGGTCGAGAGAAGGAAGGAACATGCCAGCCCACTCAACGATGCGTGATTCCAAAGTATTGTGAGAGGAACGCAACTCATCTGTCGCTCGGACCAGATGCTCTAATCGTCGATCAGGGTCAGAAGCAGCAGAAGATACACCGGATTCAGCCATCATCAGGGTAGCGCCCTGCAACAACTCTCCCTCATCATCCTCCAGTGCAGGCCACTCCACACCAACTTCCGTGATGTCAGAAACTACTGCCTCTGGGAATCTCTCGTGTAGATGTCGTGCCTCGTTGGTCATGCGGCCATCAATCTGCATCTGCAATCGCTTAGCCAGCGTGGAAATACTGCGGTTCTTTGACCAGACTGCTTCGTCCACACATTGGCCCTCATCATCAAGGATTCGGGCCATTCTCCAATCCCAGAATAGTCGCACAGCCCGCACAGGCAACCCCACTTCAAAGACCCCCCTGCAAAGCAGTATTGAGCAATTCATCTTAGAGTTGCATTGAAAAGGGGATACGTACCGCAGTCTGCTATGTTCTGTCCTGCGTGTGGAACGCTAGCCTTTCCAAACCCCAATGGTAGTATCAAATGCCCGAACTACGAGTGCGGGTACAATGGCAGTGCAGAAAACGAGGTGCAGATGGCCGACGGGTCCGTTGTAGATGTGTCTCAAGCCACCTCATCCTCCAAGGCCAAGACTATGAAACATCTCACCGAAGTGATTGATGATTCAGACACCCATCGTGGTGTTCTCACTACCAAGACATACGTCTGCCCGAAGTGCGATTCCGACGAAGTCTTTGCAGAGTTGGTTCAAACTCGTGCTTCGGACGAGCCTGAGACTCGGATTTTGACTTGTAAACCGTGCAGTCATGGATGGCGAGAGTACTGAGGCGGCCTTCTTGTCCCTATCAGCCAATTACAATCCTTTTTGTGCCTTCGCTGAAGGGCATGTCTGTTGGAGAGGGGTAACATGCTGAACATCACCGCACGTCAGGACTTGATGCGCACCATTGTCGATATCTTGACGGTGCTCGTCGATGAGGCACGACTCAACTTCCACGAAGACCGATTAGAGGTGCGGGTCGTCGACCCGTCCCACGTCGCGATGATTCAAATGGAGGTCGATTCGGCAGCCTTTGAAGCGTGGGAGTGTGACGAGGTTGCAATTGGAATCGAATTGGTCAAACTGCGCGATCTCATCAAGTTGGCTGCTGAAGGAGATTCGCTCATCGAGATGCAATACGATGACAACGATGGTCGATTCAACATCCAGATTGGCGAAATTGACCGAGTCATCCGACCGCTCGACCGACAGGCTATGCTGGAGCCTCGAGTTCCAGATATCGACCTTGACTGCAAGGCCAGCCTTGCGGGAGACAAGTTCAGCCGAGCGCTCCGAGCGGCCAAGCAGGTTGGCGACCTCGTGACATTCTCATTGGACGCACAGCAGTTCTCAGTCAACGTCAGTGGGGATACTGACGCAGTCAATGTCACCTACGAGGCGGGAGAGTTGCAGGAATTGGTCTGTGACTCTCCGGTGAAAAGCCAATACAGTCTGCAATATCTCGCTCCGCTTGCCAAGCGTATCGAGTCGTTGGTGGATACTGTTGACCTCAACTTTGGTGAGAATTTCCCACTGAAACTTGAGTTCGAGTTTGCTAATGGCGCCGGCCGCTGCATTTACTTCCTAGCGCCGAGAATCGAGGGCGACGCTTGAGGCATTGGTATTACCGCTGCCCATCAGCCTTGAAATGCGAGGGCCGGTCGGCCCACCATGGCTGACAGCCCACGCGTCGCTGTGCTCATTCCTAGTCTACGCAATGCTGACGAGTTGGCAATTGCCCTCAATGGTCTAGCCAATCAGACATGGAACGGGCCATTGGAAGTCGTCGTTGTAGGACCAAATGGGGACCCCGGCGAAAATGTAGCAGCCACAAACGGTGCTCGCTTCATCGACGACGAGGGCTCTCGTACCCGAGCCGATGCTTGCAACGTCGCCCTGAGACAAATCGACTGTGACATTGTCTGCTTCACTGACGACGACGTCTGGGTTCCAGAAAACTGGGTGGCTAATCTAGTGCGCTGGTTTGAACGACCTGAGGTCGCCGGCGTGGGTGGCCCTAACTTTGCTCCTGCCGATGACCGCTCGACATTCTGGCAGCGAGTCATCGATGTGACATTCTGCTCCAAGTGGGTGACGGCTGGAACCAACTACGGCAAGCGTGGAAGCGAGGAACTTGAGCCCGCAGAGCAACTACCCGGTGTCAATGCCGCATATCGTAAGTCGGTCCTCGACGAGATCGGTGGATTCGATGATGGCGCAATAGGCTGTGAAGATGCGATGCTCGACCACCGTATAGAGCAGGCAGGACATCGCCTCTGGACCGACAGGAATGCGATAATGTGGCATCGCAGGCGTAATCCAAGTCGAGTGAGAAAGCAGATTCAGAACTACGGACTTGTGCGCATTCTTGCCGCTCACCAGCATCCCGGCATGAAGGGGTGGTCACACAACGCAGTCGGTTTATTCCCGCTGCTGGTCATCGCAGCCATCTGCGCTTTCATTTGCGGGGCAATCAACGGTGGCCTCGCTTGGCCTGAGTTCTGGGATATTTCCCTAGCAACCGTACCGATGGGTTGCCCACGAGTCGCAGTACACACTCCAGTCAGTCTCGCCGCACTCTACGTAGGATTGTGTTGGTTGGGTGCGGCCTATGGCAACTCACCCAGCCGTTCTCTGACTACCGTGCTTGCCGCCCCACTGATGACTTTCCTGCTGCACTGGTCTTACGGCACCGGAGTGCTACGGGGATGGTGGCGTATCCACGTCTCAAATAACCCCGGTTTGCAGGTCGATGACAAGGACCGTAAGGGTTGAACGGAAAACACCCATCGGTTGTTCAAGTTGTGAGTAAATGAAGGACACATTTTCTACCTTGCCTGGGGTATGCTGAAGCGTCGACGACAGAGAATGCGTGCGGCTGAGAAGAATGCGTGATTATCACTCAGTCTGCATTCGATTATCCTCGCTCAGTCGCCACACCTTGGTGCGAGGACGCCAAACAAATGCGCTCAGAGCCGAGACGAATAATCCGCCAACAACCAGATTCAGCCAACTGTCGGTGATGTAGTTCGGGCTGGCGTTGAACCAAGCCCAAGTGAATGATGGAATGATACCGATTATCAAAGCGATTATGCCTTCACGAACCAACAGAGATGACGTCGGCGGTGGGCCGGGCATTCGCGGTGGCTCGGATGTGGAATATGCGTGCTCAGAAAGCCTGACCAAACGAAATCCCATCTGCGGACGTGTCACCTCACGAGGGGTAGTTCCGCGTGCAGTTCCTCGCCCACCATCACTGCCCTGCCAGACTCTGGTGACATGGGCAGCCGGAAGCGGCGCACCACCGGCCTTTGGTTGAGCAACCCACGGGCGGCCATCACATGGCGCGCCCCAATACCCCGACTTTGGAGGACGGTCTGCAAGCAACTCAACAGTAACGTCGAACTTACTGGCTACTCCTTGCTCCTCAGCAAGCGCCCATTCGGCTTCTGAAGGAGGGCGCAAATCACCAGAACCGACCAATCCGCCTTCAACCATCAGTGGGGAGAGTCTATTCAGAGTCGCGTCGGATTCATCGCCAACAATGGTAGAACCGGCGATTTCCTTCCACTGACCGAAGGTTACCGGCTTCGAGGATATCTCAAATCCAAATTCGATGCGGACCTCGTGCTGCGGATTACTGCCAGAGTGCATCAACGCACCTCGAGAATCACCAAGCATCACCGAACCCGGCTTTACCGCGACCCACTCGATGTCGTGCTGTGACATCCGTTCCACCTCAATCATCCATCGTGACGGGTAGCCTCACCAGTCGTCTTGTCCAACTCACCTGTCTGTACTGCCCACAGGTCTGCATAGACTCCCTCGGCAGCAATCAATTCATTGTGACTACCGCGTTCGACCACTACTCCTTCGACCAGCACCAATATCTGGTCAGCATCGCGAATAGTGGATAGACGATGGGCTACAGCAACCGTCATCCGATCCTGCTTGAATTGGTTGAGATTACGCTGGATAATCTCCTCAGTGCGGGTATCGACAGCGCTGGTCGCTTCATCGAGAATCAGCAATGGTGGTTTGCGCATTATCGCTCGCGCCAGAGAAACGCGCTGGCGCTGACCGCCAGACAGCTTGACGCCTCGGTCGCCGACGATGGTATCGTAGCCATCGGATAGATCGTTGATGATGAACTCGTGCGCTCCGGCCAAACTTGCGGCTTCCTGAACCAACTCATCGCTCGCGCTCTGGTCTGAGTAAGCGATGTTCTCACGAACTGTACCGTGGAACAGATAGACATCCTGTGACACGTACCCAATTTGGTCCCTGATGCTTTCCAACGTCAGCGATTGAATGTTGTCTCCATTCATTGCTACCGAACCATTGTCCGGCTCATAATATCGCAATAGCAACTTGACGATGGTCGATTTACCTGCTCCGGTAGGACCGACAATACCGATGCTGTGATTTCGCCGCAACTCGAACGAAACCCCGTTCAGCACCTTGCCTCCTCTGGGATATCCAAAGTGTACGTCATCGAAGGAAATTGATTGGGTCGGGCCCGCAAGCGGCTTCGCATTCTCACTGTCAACAATGCTCGGCTCAAGGTCAATCATCGCGAATACCCGGCGGGCGCTCGCCTCGCTCTTCTGGATTTGATTGACTAGCATCCCGAGGATGAATAGCGGCATTGACATCCGCGTCGACATCAGCAAGAAAGTCACAAATTGGCCGGGAGTGATTCCCCCCAACTCTGGACCCAGCAACACAAGGTAGCCACCAGCGGTAGCAAGGATTCCGAAGGCAAGCCCCGCAATGACATAGATGCCCGGCAGGAAGCGGGTCCTCTCTACGGTAGCACCAATGGCTGCATCCATGTATGATAGTGATTCGCGGCCGACCCGTTCGGACTCATACACCTCAGCATTGTATGCCTGCACGACACCCATTCCCGCGATATTGTTGGCAAGTACCGAGTTAATGTCTCCGAAGGATTGACGGGATTCTCGATATTTTCTCTGAACTCTCGTTGAGAAGAAATAGATGAGAGGCAAAATGATGAGAATGGGAATGAAAAGCAGCACCGTGAGTTTCCATGACATCCACATCAGAATCAAGAAGGCAACGGAGAAAGTGATAACGATGCGTATCATCGAGGTTGAAGCGTCGGATAGGAAGTTCTCCAACTGGTTCACATCAGCGGATAATACCGACATGATATCGCCGGTCTGTCTATCCTCAAAGTAGCGTATTTCCATCTTAATCAGTGTATTGAATGCCGACATCCGAATGTCGTGCTGCAAATATTGCGCTAACGTCTCCCAAGCGTAATTCGAGATGCCTTGAAACAAAGCCAGCCCACAAAAACCACCGAGGATTAGCATTCCGTAGAACAGGTAATCTTCGAAGACGAGAGTCGTATCGGCCTGTTGTGCATTGAGCAAAGCGTCGGTCAGCAGCCCCATTGCAACGAATGGAAGCAGGTCAAAGGCCCGTGCAGCAGCGTTACTGAGAACGCCAATTGTGAAACGAGCCTTGTAGGGACGGATGTATGGAAGAACCCTCCACAACTTTCTGCCCAATACCTGCTTGTCGCCAGACTCGTCAAGCCCGTCCTGAGAGGACTTGGCGGTTTTTCCTTGAGGTGATGGCATCATGGGCGGTCCTTCGGACCGCGGGGGGCGTGGTCCTGTCTTGAACTTACACATTGAAGATGTGGCGATGTGGGACCGAATTGGATAAGACCGGGAGGCATCCCGCAAGGATTGCTGCGGGTGTGGTGAAGTGGTATCACCTGAGGTTTCCAACCTCATATCGTGGGTTCAATTCCCGCCACCCGCACTTTGATGGATAGTTGCCCGGTAGGGGGGTCCATGCGCGGCCGTACCATGCTCGGTCTTGCGATGGTTATTGCCTTCATGCCAATCAACTCCTACCTGTGGGTTTGGCTTATCGAAGTGATGACAGGCAAACAGTTCACGACTGCATTCGTAGCCGTCGTGATGCTCCCTCTATTCGTCATCGGCCTCTTGATGGGTTTCTCCGGGCGTCTTCGTTCTGATGCTGATGAAGCCGGCGAGGAGGAATGAGGGTGACTTCCACCATCTGGCTGATGATTGGGACAATGGCAGCGGCTCTTGGGCTCGCGTTCTGGCTCGGATTTAGAATGGAGAGATTACTCGACAGCGATGACAATACCTACGATGATTGGGGGAAGCGGAGAGCGTTCGCCTGGAATGTCTCTGGAAGGTCATTCATGGAAGCCTCTTGGTTCATGTTTGGCTACACCGTGTACCGCTTTCGGGCTGAGGACCTCGGTGCACCTGTTTGGTTCACTCCAATCTTCCTCGGAATGATGGTGCTCGCGTATGGTGTTGGCTCATTCATATGGGGAACAATCGCTGATAAGATTGGCAGAAGGAAGCAGTTGCTTCTCATCGGTACTGTCGCGCTGGTCATCAGCATGGCTTTGATGCCATTTCTCAGCCTGATTCCGTTCGTAATCTTGGTGTTCCTACAGATTCTGATGGCCGGTTGTGTGCGCATCTCGTTCGCGCTCGCATCGGAGTGGACAGCTGACCACAGCGGTGAGGCAATCGGCTTGATGCACGCCACTGGCTGGATGCTCGCTGTGGCTGTGGGAGTGTTGGCGGGTGGCATCTACGACATTTACGGCATGGGTGCAGTCGCAATAATCGGCTGTTCTCTATACGCCATCGCTGGGGTGTGCTACCTGCAGATGACCGGGGAAGAGGTCGAGGAAATCAAGTCGTTCAGAGATGACGATGCATCCTCTGGCGGATTCGACCCGATTGGAACTACCAAGGCTCTGTTCACCTTCCAGAGTCGCTGGCCACTACTCATCCTCGGCGTTGTCCTGCTAATCACCATACCACGAGGAGCGATTGTGCTCACCAGTCTCAATTACATCGAAAAAATCGGCTTCGATCTCGACCTTGTTTTCATCTTTGAAGCGTGGGCTCTCGCACTCAATGTCGTCCTATTCACCTACGCTGGAGTCATCTGTGACCGCATCGGCGCTGAGAAGGTTCTGACCGCTGCAGCATTCGGATACTTCGTGCTTTGGTCACTGTTCGCAGTCGGAATGCCAGCCGTCATCGCGGTGACCATCTATCTGATACCAGTCGTTGGACTGCTCTACACCTCCAGTGATTCACTGCTGGCTCGCCACACCACTCTTGAGGAGAGAAATCGAGGCGTTGGAATCAGCGCAGCAGCACTATTCGTCGGACAATTCATCGGTTCTGCATCTGGAGGATTAATCATGGCAGCACTGAACCATCTGCCTGAGGTGAACCAATACTTGTGGTCGTATCGAGTGATGGCCCCGATTCTGGGCGTAGCCACCTTCCTTGGTTGGCGACTGGTCAAGGCAATGGAGAACGATGAGGGTGATGGAACTCTCGACGCGGTTCTTGAGGCTGAGGTGGTCTAGACTCGCTCAAGTAATCGTGAGAATCCAAAGGTGAAGGAGCGCCCGTCGAGTAACTCGCCCCAATGATGAACTTCCAATCGGTAGGAAGATTGCTTGTGATTGAGGAAAACATCCTCGCGACCAAGCACAGTGAATGATTGTGGCGCAACCGACATTCCTAGTCCGCACGCCTTCTGAACTGCCTCTTTCACTACCCAAGTTCGAGTCGTCTCCTGCATTCCAGTCCACTCATTGATGTCCCAAAGTCGGTCAAGATAGTCGAATTCCTCTCCGCTCACCATGAATGGAAGCAGGTTTCTTGGACGTGGCAAGTCGAGTGGCTCGGCGTCAAGGCCTATCCATGTCTCGTCAAGTGATAGGGCGGCGACTGCGCATCCATTTGAGTGACCTATACTGATCTCAGGCAATGCTTCACCTGACTGTCCAGCGCGATAGATTAGTGATGGTCGGCGGTTCTCATCGCGGGTAATCGCAAGATTGGCGACATCGAATCCTTGCTGCTTAAGCAGAGTAGCGAGGACATATCTGCCAGATGCGTGTTCATGCGCTCGCTTTGGAATCGAAAAAGATGCTGCCTCGGCCGCATCAACAAGCGGTGCTGCCGCAAGGTCAGGCATCTCATCGGTCGCTGCGGACTCAGCAATTGGCATCCACGCAGCGACCACACTGCCTTCGCCGATGGCAATAGGTAGAGGCAGAGGGGATACCGACCCTGCTGGGAGCCATTCTGACATACAAAACACCAATTGGAGATTTAATTTTTCAATTGCATACTCAACCCTTTCTCGTCAGGGAGAATTGCAGT
>CAUZSM010000002.1:0-33589 GCA_963582685.1 Candidatus Thalassarchaeaceae archaeon
TCCATGGTAGTAGACCTGGCTCTGCAAACGCCGGCTCAGCACGTGCTCGACGTTAATCTGTAGAACATCATCGAGTAGTGCACCTTCTCCAAGTAGGCCACGGTTGACCAACGAAGCAAGCAAGTCGCTCTTCTCGCGGGCGAAGTGACCCTCGGTAGTATCACCTCTACCGATGAGTTTCATAGCATTCTGTCGCCAACGTCGCAACTTTGACTTTGACTTCCAGATTTCCTTCATGCCACCAACCTTCTTCAGGCCAAACTGCTCTTTGAGTGCGTGTTCTTCCTCAATCCTACCCTTTTTCCAAGGGTGCGCGGGAGTGTCATAACTAGGCCGTGAAAATTTTGGATGTCCCATTCATCTCACCTCAATTCTTGCGTTGGACACCTAGCGTCAAGCCCGATCGTCCATTGCTTCTCGTTCTCTGTCCTCGAACTCGCTTGTTCGATGCGTGGCGAACACCACGGTATGCCTTCGAGGCACGCAGTCGTGCAATATCGTCACTCTTCACCATCTTCACATCGTTGGAGAATAGATGCAATTCGTCTCCTGTGTCAAGGTCGCGCTGGCGATTCAGCATCCACAGCGGGACTCTGGTTGCGTATTCCTCGATAGTATCCTTGAGAGTTTGCTGCTCCTTGTCAGTGAGATGACCAGCCATCTTGCTCGCATCAATGCCAGCAATTTCACACATGGCTTGAGCAGTTCGAATGCCCACGCCCTTCACACTGGTCAATCCCATGCCAATCGGCCGCAGACCGTCGACATCACTGTCAGCAAGCCTGATGATGTAATTGAAATCATCACCGAGCTCGGTTTCGTCAATCTTTGCCATTATTGGGTCCTCCCCTGTTCATCGGTTGCCCGATGGCCCCTTTTGAGGCGTCTCGCCGACTCGGCCCCCCTATTTGAACGACACTGTGTCGATTAGAATGCCCCCTAGGGGGCAATAGGTCAGAATAGGCTCAGGGAATTCTGCACAGAAGGTGTTGGAGCGGTACAGAATCTGTCTCGACGAGGAATCCTCGCGACTCGTCATCAGATTCGGTGTTCAACCTTCGTATCGCTCTATCGATAGCAGATTGCATCTTGGGCTGCAACTCTGGATTCATGCTGCATCGGAGATGCAGAGAGGTGAGGCCAGCATCTATCGCCTCCTCGGCAAGGCCCTGTGCGGTGGCTGCAATTGCATCTTGGTCTACGATATGCCAATCAGTGAAAGCAAGGCAGACCACTTCACCGCTGATGGAGCAGAAGGCTGCTGCTATCTCGTCTTCTTCCAGTTGTGTATCGGTGAGTAACAACGGCCTGCGACCTTCGCAACGCAGCCATTCACGCTTTGAGTCGGGAGCAATAGCAGTATCCAGCCATTCAGAAGCAAGGCCGCTGCCGAGTAATGCCGGGTCGACCAAGGTCACCCAATCACCAATACTAACCTCTGCATTCACCGATTCCTCAGTGTCTGTCGTATCTCCTTTCAATGTCACGAGGTGACCATCTTTTCGCAGCCTTACCAAACGAGTCGGGGATGTTGATGCAACTGGGCCAACCCACAATGAAAGACGGTCAATCCTACCACGGCCTTGAGTGAGCCATTGCCAAGTTCGGGCTGCTTTTGGCCATAGGCTATCGATGATGTCCTCAATCTCAGAGCGCTGTTGATTTGAGAGGCGTGGAGAGAGGTCCAGAATCAGCGCGGGTATTTCCCCATCCACAGATAGATATGGAGCCCAAGCCTTCAGCAACAAGTCGAGTCTTGGCTGCATTTCATCCAGAGTATGTCGCTGTGCATCAACCGGTCTCTCAGGATCGACATGGAATAGAGAAATGCGAAAATCTTCCTCTCCAGTAGAGGCCCGGTAAGCCTCCATCACACCATCAGCATCGAGACCATTTCCCCACAACACTCTGCTGCTACTTCCCCATGCTCCAGCCCCATCATCATCCTCATCAGTCCACTCGGCACATCGCGCCAGATTGACTGCGGCAAGGGGCGCAGCAGCACCATCCAACTCGACACCAATGCCTGCTGCTTCCAACTCGCAGCACAGCGCAACCAATTGAGTCGCACTGCCACAAGCAGGGTCTAGAATCACTCCGGGGGATAACTTGCAATCAGCGAGTAGACGTGCGCGGGCAGCAGCAACCGCCCAGGGAGTCGCAAGTCGGCGCATCTCAGCAGTCGCATGCAGTGGAGGGTTTCGCGATGATGAAGCGGCAGGAGCAACTGATTGAGCAAATGCCCGTGCATTCTCATCAGCCGCCAACACGACCGGCCCTATCGGCGATGCCATCTCCTCACCCAATCCACAGATGAGGCACATAGCAATCTCATTTTCTATGTCAAGATATGCGAAATAGCAAGGCGATACACTCATCCTCTCAAAACACATCCGGGATTTATGCGCAGTCGTATACAGGTCATTATTACCTTGATACTCATCGTTTCCATGCTGCCCCCTTTGGCGCATGCAGGTGGGGCACGATGGAATACAGGTGACTTGGAAATCAGCCCCTCCATAGCCATCCCCGGAGAAATAGTCGAAATTAGAATTGAGGCACTTGATGCTGAGGAGAAATACGAGGTCTGGGTCGAAGATTCCGAAGGGCAGTATCGTTTTGAGAGGCACAATCAAACAACAAATAATGAGGTGCTGGTCTACGAATGGACTGTTTCTCCCAACATCCCCACTGGTGAGTATTCGCTTTGCTTGGGGGTATGGGATACTGATTGGTGGGATGATGAATACATCGCAACTGAGGGGTGTGATTCTTTCTGGGTTATGTCACGCAAAGTCATCACTGAATCTCCTCACGAAGCTGTTCTCCCCGGTTCAACAGTTATTGTCAACGGTGCTATCACCCATCCGTGGACAAATGAACCGATATTCGCAGACCGTGTTGAATATCTCGCAGAATACTTCATCGATGAAGATGGGTGGATTGATTACCGCACTCAAACCGGGACATTGAACGCAATCACCGGCACCTTTTCCTTCCAATTCGACATACCCCTCAATGTTCCTCAAGGAGATTGGTTGTATTCGGATATTGTAATCACAGTCTGGGCCAATGGAAGTAGTGGTCAGCAGTCTGACAGCACCACTCTAGTCGTTGAATGTGGCTCATTTTCTTTTGAATGGATTTCTGTGGGCAGTACGCTGCTTCAACCAGGAATTCCAGTGTTGCTCGAAGCGCGCGCACTAGTCGATGGCTATTGGGAATGGGCTCCGATGGAAAACCAAACTGCATCACTTTCAATCTGGCAAGACGACATCAAGAGGCCAATTGTTGTCGGGTTGGACAGTGGGGCGCGGGGCAGAATACAATTCATGCTAGACATCGGGGATTTGCAAGGCCTTCACTCCGGTTCCGCAATCCTTGAACTACAAGGCTCCTCACCCGTGGATGGCTCTCCGGTGACATCTAACACTACAGTATTCCTTCTACTCGACGATGATGCAATCGGACAGGGAATCAACGTCAATCTGCGGGAAAATGGAGGTCCGTGGAATCCGGGAGATTCCGCAAAAATTGACGTTCTCGTTACTGACGATGCGGACCAACCTCTTCCGTATGCTTGGTTTTACTGGACTACATCAGATACCGATGATGATGATATAATGAATGAGGGCCTGATAACATCCGACATCCGTCTGTCTCAGGTAGATGTGAATGGAAAAGCACAATTGATTATTCAAATCTCTGATACCCATCGACCCAGTATTCAGGATATGCACGTAAGAATCACTGCCAGCAACTCAACCGGCTGGCTTGACTCGGACTCCATCACTCTGAATATCGAGGAGCCGGGGGCCAATATTGCTACAGACAGTATTGTTTTCTCACCAGATGATGATATACTCTGTTCCCTGATATCATGGGGATTGGAAGGCAACATAGTATGGATCTGGCAATCATCAGATGGGCAATCTGGTGTCGTTGAGGGCACCGATTCAAGCATCGCATTCAGCGTCCAAATTCCCGATGCCCATGATGAATATACTTGGCAAATAAGCGTCGAAGTGATTGATGAAGGTGGAAGGCAAGTCAGTGATTCAGTGACTCTACAGCGCAGGCAAGGCCACACCATTGAGGTGGACTTGCCATGGAGCACTCCAAAGGCTGGAGAAGTGATTGATGTCGAGTATCAGTTACATTCACTTGAACCGGATGGACGTCTGGATTTGCCAATGAGTTGGTATTCTGGTATCGCAGGTGATGAGGAGAACACAAGGGAAGGTATCGTGACCAGTGCGAGTGGCACTATTCCATTGGCGCTGCCAGAGGACCTTAGCAGTGGTAATTACCTCGCTGTAATTCAGATTGGAGGGGCATCGAGCTATTTGGTCGTGGAAATCGCGGATGAAGAGAGTCTCGGTGCTGCTAACCTAGCAGGTGATGTCGCAGGAGCAGCCAACCCAACCCTCACTATTCTCGCCCTAATTATCGCCGTCGTGGCCATGATTATCTCACTGCGTAGGAAAGGGGGTAGTGATTCACTCGGAATAGTCGGGAACGAGGCGCCGGATACACCAGAGGAGCCTGTTACCAACACACTTCCACCACCTTCAATGGCACCAGTTCCGCCTGCTGCCGCCCCAAATCCGGCAGCCCCACCTCCCGCTACTACAGGGATGCCACAGCCATCGATAGAGCAGATGGCACAGGGAAGCGGTGGCACCCAACAATTCCCACCGCAGTGATAGAGCCTAGATGAGCATCTGCTCAAGTTCCAACTCAAAACGGAGCCAGGATTCCTGTAGAACGTGGCCATCACGGTCACCGTACGCGAGTTCAGGTGGCAGTAGAACAGTGTGAGTGGTGCAGGAAACAGCGCAAGTTGCAGAATCAAGCAAATCAGCATCCAAACCAACCAAGCCCCAACCGAATCCCTCGATATATCGGGGGTCATTTCCGGCGGTAGCAGGCAATGTCCCAGAATCTAGTTCCTCGTCTGTGTCAGCGTCCCAAACTGTGTATTGAACTAACAGATTCTGAGAGCGGGTGTGACGATCCTTTTCTCCACCGTCAGCAAACAAACTGATTTCCATTTCCACCTGTGCACTCGGTAGAGAAACATGTGATGCTGTTACTGTGAAGGTAATATCCTCAGCAGCGGATTCCAAAAGAAGTGGTAGGACAATTGCATCCTTGCCTTCTATCTGCACCACCGTGGTATTGCCATCTCCATCAATGCTCACCGCGTCGGTGTTGAGTTGAATTGTGAGAGGAAGGCTCTCATTACCGATATTGTTGATTGCAATAGTGGCGTAGTCGCCTTGACCCTGATGTGGCCAATTGCATTGAACCTCTCCCGGCAGCCAGAATACCTCATCCTGTGCTGACAAATTATCTGGCCACACCCATTCTCCACTACGCGGTTCGCAGTCATCGAGCAACATGGTTACCTCCCATGTCCACCGACCGTCCTGTTTGAGGTCGTTCTCATCAACCGTAGCATAGGCATCCTCGAACTGATTTAGGAAGGACATGGCAGCGATTGCAATCCATCCCATGCTGAGCAGTAGCACGGCCAATGTCACGACAGACGCAATAATCGCAAGGCGTGGGACGGCCATTTCATTGAGGCCAAGAGGAATCACTGGGTGCTCCTCGGCCTCTGGCCTGTCCTTTATCCAAGAGCCGCTCACAACGTTTTTGCGTCACTGCTCAGCCATCAACGTTCGCCTAATACGCCTGTGCGTCAATCTTGGCCCATCTGCTCCTGATGACGAGTACCAAGCCAAGCAACTACGCCTAGAACAACACCGAATGAGAGTAGCATGAGCAGCAGCATTTGCGGGTCGAGTATGGAGCCCTGTAGAACGAGAATCCAGGCTAGCACTGAAAGGCCAAGATCGAAGGCGCCAAAAACTCTCATTCCTCGGCGTAACTGTAGTATTCCGCCAACCCAAGTGGTTAGAGAAAGAACTAGGATGCTGAGAATCAGCCAACCGGAGAATCCAGTGAGGATGAATACAGCGAATGGCAGCAGAAGGTGGGCATTCCACATCCATGCCGTAGTCCAATGAGGTTTAGACAAAGCGATGGTGAGAATGTGTGCTGCCACCATCGATACCGCTACCGCTAGGATAATCCAACCCATCGTGGCGAGGCGCATCAATAAGTCGTCATTTGCAACTTCTAGCCAATTTGTGAAAGCGAGTAATGAGGCGAGAACGACATTAACGCCGATTGCAGCAGCCGCTGGTTGCTTCCACTGGAATGAGCGACGAAGGCACAGGGCACCTGCGAGCAATCCGGCAGGTCCCGTGGAGAGTAGAACCACGCTGAGAGCCCATGCTCCGCGCCCGGCAGCACCCCTGTGGTCAGGCATTCCTCGCTTGCGCCTCGCACCCTCTATCCAATCCCATACCAATACAAGACCCAACAACAGGAACTCAAGGTAAAGCCATGGAATGGTCCATTCAACCATGGATAGAGACATTCCGCCCGCAGTAGAGGCCGCAAGTGGGTCTACGGACAACGGCATTGGTGCTGCACCATACAGAACCGCTCCGAGTAAACGAGTCATTAACAGCACAAGAACGACTGCTTCCAATGCTGAAGGAATCCGCCATGCAAGGTCATGTCTTCCAGTTAGGGAAACCCCGACTAGAACAATCAAGGCGGATGAGAGCACTATGAGGTCTAACTGATTCCAAGGCGAGCCAAGAGGACCAAGGTGCCCGGCAAGATAGATGAAGCCGAGCGCAATCATCGTGACTGCAAACGGCATCTCAATTCCGAAAAGGTCTGGAAGACTCAACTGGACAGCCTTGGCTCTCCATCGAGACACGAAGGTCAGTGCTAACGCGAATATGCTGGTGATTAGCAGCACTCCAGCAGCAACAGCAGAGAGTGTGAAGGCGGCAAAAGTAGCTGCGAGTGCTGTGACAATAATGAACGAGAGTACAATGAGCGGCTTGTGGTGAATGTCTCCTACTAACAAATCGAGGTGCTCGTCACCCCCGTGTGCGCCCGCGCGCCTACGTCGCTTGCGTTGCTTGTCAAGCAAGCCATACAATTGCGCATCGGACATCTTCACCTGCCCTATCGACACCGCCTGTGAGATTGCCCTGACTGTCTCACCAGTGGTGTCAGCAGATGCCAAACTAGCCAATGTCTCATCTGCGAAGTGGTAAACACGACCCTGTATTCTTTGGTCAAGCGCTGCACCTTCCTCCACTGTGCCAAGTGCTGCCTGACTACGATTCGCTGCGCTGCGCTGCGCTGCCGTCATCGATAATGCAGCACCTTCACCGGAATCTGATGGGGCGGTGGTGCTCATCTCCAGCAAGCCTGCTACCGTAGGGTCCAATTCACTGAAATCTCCACTGGACAGTGCTGCGACCATCTGCTGGCGGCGTTGAATTGCAGCAATTCGCTCGTCTCTCTTGCCTATCTGGCTCAGGCTGTGACGAATCTCGCCCTGAGCAGCAAGCCAAAGTCCGCTTCCTACGAATAAGACCAGTGAAATGCCTGAAGCACTCCAATGTGACTCATCACTCCATGAGGCCCAGATTGTAATTGTCAACAGAGCAAGGGTGGCCACCGCAGGTCGAAGCAAGTCCTTCAGCCGACTAGCAATTGGTAGGTAGAAAGCGAGTATGGCTGCTGTACAAGCGAGTACAACGAACCCGGTCTGAAGTCGGTTAAGTGGTTCCGGTTCCACCAATGAATTCACAGTGAATCTGTCAAGCGCAAATAGAGCAATCTGCATACCGAGCAAAGTCATGCCGAGAGATAAAATCGGGCCTGAATCCTCTCTTTCTCGAGTGAGAATGATTGCCATTGATGCGGCGGTGAGAATTAGCATCCATATCGCGTCTAATCCACCCTTCCATTGCAGAATCGCGAATGTGATAGCAAGCAGAATCAAGATGGTACGCGGATTTCCCTGATGCTTGCCCTGTACTTCAGCAACCACATGCACTAATGCCAGCGCACCTAAACCTGCTATTACACCCCAGCCGTTCGCCTCTCCAGGTACTGAATTGGCTAACCAGACAATCAAGCCGGAGAGCAACCCAAGATTCCACAAACGCATCATGCCCGAATCGCGAAGTCTGGCACTGAGTTCTGTGGCTCCAATCAACCGGCCAGCAAGATTGACACCGGTCTCTCCGAGTCGGATGTTGATTGGGTATTGCAGTAGTGCTGAAAAAATCAGGAATAGCGCAATTGCAGTCTCATCGAGCATGATGACCTGCAATGAGTCGACGTCAATGCCACGCGCTGACGAAAAAGCGCCCATTGTGGTGAACCAGAAGCGATGAATCAGCATCCATGCCCATGGTGCAAGTATGGTCACTCCCGCAAGGCTTGGAGATTTTCTGCGAATAGCAAGGAATGCGGTTGCAATCTGCAGGGCTGCAAGCGATGACAGTAGCAGAACCCCTTCATCGCCACCATCAGAAGCAGACCGTGCTGGAATCAGGATGGTCAGCAGAATGATGATGACAACAGTTCCCAACCACAGTACCCTATCCGTGACACTTTCCTGGTCTCGCAGTAGAACGAACGCGGTCAATACCGCTGCGAGAACTGTGAATAATTCATAGCCGGAAAGTGGGATGGGTGAGGTGGTCCAGAGTTCTTGTCCAAGCAACACGATAAGCAGAACAGGTAGGGATGCAAGCAGCGGTTTGATGACACGGGCAGCAGACACTCCACGCACCACTAGATACGAGCCTCCGTAAACCGCTAGCAGGGTCATCAGCAGACCGAGTGCATAGCCAGTGGTATCACGCTCAGATGCTAACAGCATCATCGAGCCAATCATCCCTAGACCGACAGAAACTCCCCATAGTCCCGGCCGACCAAGGCCAACTGCGCCCAACCCCTGACTGAACCAATTCTCAGATTTGGAAAACCGAGCAGCCATCGCTCCATTCACTGCGGCAATGGCCAGTGCGAGCAGGAAGAGCAACATCGGGTCGGCGAGCGGCAATATCGTCAGCGCGCCGATTTTAAGAGGAGATGATTGGATTGCATGAAACCCAATCCAAAGATGGCTGGCAGCGATTCCAAGCGAAGCGAGATTACCACTTTTGCGATGAATAGCCAATCCATGCAACAAGAGAGTCGCAAGCAAAATCATCGCAGCGATGCCCGCCTCTCCTAGCAACAGCCCAGTGGCGCTGGCGATAGCGAGCAATACCAAAGTCGCCTGCGCGGCGATGGCATCGTGGTTGTGGCGATAGGCCACGCCAATATTGACTCCGACCAGCGATAGCAACACCACCCCGAGCACTGGAGTGCTAATCCATCCCCAATGGTGGACATCGAGTGCCAGCCCATACAGCAATTTCATCGAGATTATTACCCATGTTACCCCAAGCAGATGCATCGCCTTGTCAGGAACCCAACGCTCTCCAAGCAAGAAGCCTAGAGTTGCCAATATGACCAATCCTGAAGCTGCCAGCATAGGCGAGAGAGCTGTCGCCACTACGTATCCAATCAAACTGTAGACGAAGATCATCGCGACCATGATGCCCCAATGCAGTCGCTTCTCTCCCTCAACGGCAATTTCAGTCACCGTGTCTATCTCAGGTGGCGTCATCACGGTACCATCACGCAGAACATCGCCCGCCTTCGGACCACTACCCTCGTCAAACGGGTCGAATATCTCACCTACTGCCTCATCAATTTCGTGAAGGTGATTCGACAAAGGGAGGAGAAGGTCTTTTTCGGGCAATGCAGGAATAGTGGCGTCGGTGGGCGAAGAGCCTTCACGCACAGGTTTGGGCACCTTGGAGAGAGTTTCCTCATCTATGAAGCCGGAAAAGTCGATGCCGCCGCCCATCTGGAAGGTTTTGTCATCGATGACACGGTCTTTGCGAGAAGGGGACTGACCCTCCTCTTCATCCGACGCCATGACCCGGCTAGCCTTGCCTCGGCCGAATAAGGCTCGCCCTTCTTCCCCTCAAGATACCCATCACACGGCGCAATAATTGATACCGGTCCAAGCGAAACACACTATAACGGTCAGCGAAGGCGACGCAATTATGGCACTTCCCCTCATTGGGTGCGCCAACATCCGTGGGACCATCGGATTGGATGCTCATGGCGTAGAGCCCAGCGGCGAGGTATACTGGAATCTCGAATGGGAGGAATTGTATTCACACGCAATACGCAGAGAGGAAGGCATTCTTTCCTCTCACGGTGTGTTAGTTGCTGAGACCGGAACGCGCACTGGTAGATCTCCAAATGACAAATTCATCGTCATGGAAGGTGATTCAGCCAAGAATGTCTGGTGGGGTCAGGTGAACATTCCGAAGTCGCGAGCGGTATTCATTGGACTTAGAGACAAGGTGCAAGCATATCTCAGCGAGCGTGATGAGTTGTTTGTTCAAGACCTGCACTGCGGCGCTGATTCAAACGAGAGAATCGCGATTCGTCTTGTTACAGAGAATGCTTGGCATGCTTGCTTTGCCCGAAACATGTTCCTGCGCCCAAGCAGTGTTGAGGTGGAGGAACATGAGCCAGAGTTCACCATTCTGCACGCTCCGAATTTTGAAGCAAATCCGAGTGTTGACAACGTGAATTCAGGTGCATTTGTGATGGTGTCATTTGACCAGAAACTGGTCATCATCGGTGGTACTCGATATGCTGGAGAAATCAAGAAGTCGATTTTCTCGATAATGAACTACCTGTTGCCATTGCGCGGTCACCTGCCAATGCATTGTTCCTCGAACACTACCGGTGACAATACCGCTGTGTTCTTCGGACTCTCTGGCACCGGTAAGACAACACTGTCAGCCGACCCAAACAGGGCCTTGGTCGGTGATGATGAACACGGTTGGTCGCAGGATGGGGTGTTCAACTTTGAAGGAGGGTGCTACGCCAAACTGATTGACCTCTCTGAGGAGGATGAGCCGGCCATTTTCGCCACTACTCGCATGCCCGGCTCTATTCTAGAAAATATTGTGCTGGATGAGGACGGAATACCAGATTTCCATGATGGCTCAAAAACCGCCAATACCCGAGGTTCCTATCCCATAGAGTACATCGAAAACAGAACAGAGAACTCGATGGCCGGACACCCCCAGAACGTAGTCTTCCTGACCTGTGATGCATTCGGGGTCCTACCTCCTATCAGCAGGCTTTCACCAGAACAGGCCGCCTACCACTTCATCTCTGGATATACGGCAAAGGTGGCGGGAACCGAGGTCGGTGTCGACGAGCCACAAGCAACATTCTCGGCTTGCTTCGGTGCGCCATTCATGCCAATGCACCCCAGCGTGTATGCCGACCTTCTCGCCAAGAAAATGGCAGAGCACAACGCCCGATGCTGGCTGTTGAATACCGGATGGGTGAGCGGTGGATACGGTAAATCAAAGAGAATCAAGATTCGATGGACACGCGCATTGCTTAACGCTGCACTGGATGGTACTCTCAACGATGTCAGATTCGTTATTGACCCCCGCTTCGGGTTTGAAATCCCGCAGTCCTGTCCTGATGTCCCAGATGAAATCCTCAATCCAAAAGACACCTGGGTAAGTGGTTCGCAATATGACAAAATCGCTGACACACTCGCGCTGATGTTTGAAGCAAATTTTGCGCAATTCGCTGAAGGTTGCAGTGAAGAGGTCTGCGGTGCCGGGCCATCCCCCCTCGCTTGACTAGAAAACCAACCGTTGCCGATTAGCCGCTCCACATGTGGCTGCAAAGCCTTAGAGCGAGAAGCCCGTGGCTTTGCCGATGGATTGCTCGGCTGCTGCCCTATTCCCCTCTCTTGGAGATGGCAATGAGTTACCAGTATTCCTAGCGGGCGAGCCCGCATGGACTCTCCTCGATAAGGGTGGAGAAAATGGGCTGGCTTCTCAATTGGAGTCGTTACTCGCTGACATTGGGGGCATGGTTCCCAGCGAACTGCCTGAAGGCGTGACAGTGGAGCAGTCTGCTGGGATTGTCCACATCGCAGAGGGTGCAAATATTGCTCCATGTGTGCGCATTGAGGGGCCTGCGTATGTAGGTCCAAATGCGGATATTCGTCATGGGGCCTTCCTCCGAAGTCATTCATGGATTTGCTCTGACGCGGTGGTAGGACATGCAACCGAAGTGAAGCACAGTGTGCTGTTGCCTAAAGCAAAAGCCCCCCACTTCAATTACGTTGGAGACTCAATCCTTGGCAGCGGAGTGAACCTCGGAGCCGGGTGCAAATTGTCTAATCTGCGTAATGACGGCAGGAATGTATTGGTCAGGGGTGCTGGCCCGAGTGGCAGTGATGTCGACAGTGGTTTGCGCAAGTTTGGAGCGATTCTCGGCGAAGACGTGCAGATTGGATGCAATGCGGTGTGCAATCCTGGTGTCGTACTCGGCAGAGGGACCAATGTTTGGCCAAACGTAACGGTGAGTGGAGCGCACCCAGCGAGTAGTATTCTCCATGAATAGGAGGTGTCGGAATCACCAGACCGAAATTACACGGCACCGACGGCATCAGGGGCTGTGTAGTCGATTCTCCTCAAAACGACGAAACTTCAATTGAAAAATTGATTTCGCAACGAGAACTTTCACCGCGCGCCATGCGGTTAATTGGCGAAGGTACCGGGTTGCATCTCTGCGCGGAATCTCCAGCCACAGTGGTGATTGGGTGGGATAGACGACCTCGCAATGGAGAATTGGTCGATTCCCTTGAAGCGGGGTTATGCGCTGCTGGCTGCTCTGTAGCAAGGGTCGGAGAGGTCCCAACACCAGGCCTTGTCCATGCTATGATGGATGCAGGTGCAGATGCAGGAATGATGGTCACAGCCAGTCACAACCCCTCCTCTGATTCCGGTGTCAAGCTCTTCGATACTGATGGTTACAAGTCCATGCCAGAGGATGAGCAGCATATCTCCGACCTAATATGGCAACTCGCCGATGGCTCGATTGCGTGCCCGCAAAATGATGGATCAATACTAGATCCAATCGATGGATTGAGGATCTATCGGAAGGGTTTGAGGCGCCGGCTGGGAGTTATTGCAAATAGCCTGGAACTTCACTTTAATGATGCAGATTGGAGCGGCATCATACCCGCTGGCGGCCTCATCGTTGACGGTTCAGGAGGAATTGCAGCAGAATTTCTGGCCGCTGGCCTATCTCGCAGAGGATTACCCTCCCGTGAAGTGAGCGATAGAAAATCGCCGATAAACCAGAACTGTGGGGCTGGTGGCCTATCACCTACCGACTCATGGAGCTACGAGACTCTACTCGAATCAACTCCACCACACGCACTGCTAGAGGCATTGGCTGAGGCATTGGCGCAGAATGATGGAATGCCACCATGGCGACATGGGGACATCGTCGGAGCAGCGCTCGATGGCGATGGTGATCGCTGTCTGTTGATTGAAGCAAGAGAAGGCGGTCTCGCAGTATTGGATGGAGACCATATCTGCGATGAATTACTACGCGCAGCACAAACCACCTCATCTGGGAAATGGCGAATGGCAGCTAGTATCGAAAGCGACTTGGGATTAATTGCGGGGCTTGAGAGAATGCCAACTGAAATCGACGCCAGTACCACTGCTGTCGGTGACCGATGGCTGGCTCATGCCCTCGCCCCACCGAACTCACTGGGTAGGTTACACTACGGAGAGCAATGGCCTCAGGTAGTTGGGTGTGAAGATTCAGGTCATCTGGTTTTGACAGCGCCCTGTCCTCACCGCGAAAACCAGTGGTACATGGTTGGTGACGGCGCTGCAACATTGCTGGTCGCATTGTGTTCACGACTTGTTCTCCGTGACCGGGCGTGTCCTGTTGAATTCAACAATGGATGGAAAAGCAGAGTCAGCATCAGCCCAAGTGTAAGAGAACGTTGGGACGGCAAGAATGCGCTGGCTGAATCAGTTCACTCAGCGGCCGTCAAGTGGCTGGGGGGGAATTACACCACAATCGATTTTGAGAGGGTCGAGGTGCCTGGGGAACCGGCTCTACTGCTGATTATGGGTGAAGCAGATGGTACACCAATCTCTGTTGCAGTACGTAATTCAGGGACTGAAGCAAAGACCTCGATATCAGTGCGGGCTGCGCAAAGTCATGCAGACGAACTGATAGAGTTGGTTGCCCTGCTTACCGACCTACTCACCGCTGAACTAAGCCGTGAAATCTAAGGCTTCAACGGATGAAGCGTGGTAGATGTCGTGCTACTGTGGCATTAGAGACAACGCCAATGAGCGCACCTTCTTCATCGACGACGGCCAGTTGATTGAGGTCATGGGTCAACAGGAGAACTGCTGCCTTGAGCAGGGGGGTATTGGTTTGCACCTGAAGAGGTGGATGGTTGATACACTGGTAAGCTGGAATTGCCTCTGACCACGCGAGGTCTCGATTGACTCGCTTGCGGTCAAACAACTTCAGCAGGTCAACTGCGTGGACTCGCCCTATTGGAAGACAGTCGTCATCGATGAGGAAAACGTGGTCCCAATCACGAGTGGTCATGGTGTGAATCAAATGCGAGACTGAAACCTCGTAACCAATCATGTTGGGCTTCTCAAAAACTTCTCCACAAGTAAGTCGGCGGGCGGCCTCACGAGCGCTGCCGCCCTTCTTGCTTGAATGCATACCTCTCGGCCGCGAACCTCTCGATAGGACTCCCATGCAGTCACCTCTGGAAAAAGCCCCCCTTCACCACCCCTATTTGAATCATTCACTTACCGGATTGGGGAAAAGAAACCCTCTGTGGTATTGGAATGGTGCCGGAAATAGGAAACGTATCCTCAGGAACGGGTAGGAACAATGCTCAAGACCACTGCGCGCTGGAGGATAGTTGGTAATATGCTCCCGACTTCAGTATTCCAACAACTCGACGGTATGGATGATTACGACCGTTTGCTCGCTTACGACCGCATCGGACGAGAAAACCGGCTTTCTGCGGAAGAGGTTCAGGCTCAATTTGAGGCATACAAGCGTGGAGAGGTGGGGCATTCCTCGCTATCAACTGAGGACATCAAAGCAGCTAGCGGCGGCGTTGAAATAACTTCAGAAACACAATATCTGCAAGATGCGGAGCGCTATCGGGCTCAGTATGACCCAAGTCACGAAGGTCAGGCAAGGCAAGCTGACGTCAGTCAGGCAATTATCTGCCCACATTGCTCATCTGCACTAGGCATTCCATCTACCCGTCCAATCAAGGTCACTTGCCCGAATTGCATGATGGAAGCCGTTTTTACCTCCTAATACGTTCGATACATACAATGTTTGAAAATGAACACGCACCCCCCGTAGGGGTGCGAGAGCGGTCGCGAGGGGGCTAATTCACGGTGCGTACACTAGTTATTACGGTCGACCGAGACAACGACCTTGGTGTAAAGGCTGGAATCAGAGGATCGGTAGTTGGGCGGCGTCAAGTGCTTACTGCAGCGCTGCGGCTCGGCATCGCTGACCCCGAGGAAAGTGATACCAATGCTATCCTCGGCGCTTTGAATCAACACGACCTATGCATTGAACAGGCCGAGCCAAACGATGCTGTGGAAATCGCGATTCTGACTGGCGACGAAAAAGTCGGAGTCAAGTCCGACCGAGCAATCGCTCAACAACTTGAGGACGTCATCAGCGAATTTCAACCAGATAGAGGGATTCTAGTCACCGACGGGGCAGAGGATGAAGCAATCCTACCAATATTGACCAGCAGGCTTACCATCGACCATGTAGAGAAGATCATCGTCCGCCAGAGCAAGGGAATAGAGGGTACCTACTACTACATCGTCAAGGCGATTGAAGACCCTCGTTGGCGGGCTAGATTACTCGTACCACTTTCGATTTTCATGATTATTCTCGGAGCCGGGATGATTCTACCAAATGGTGGCATACTCATCGGAGCAATGCCGTTGCTGCTCGGCATCTACCTCATGTTCCGTGGCCTAGGAGCAGAGAAACGCCTTGAGCACCTAATGCGAGAGATGCGAGAATCCGCCGATGCTGCCATCTTATCCTCACTGCTCTGGTCAATATGTGGTGTAGCCATCTTATTGGCTGTAGTCGAAGGGTATGACACCTACAGCGACGAATATGGCAATGGTGGAGCCATGCTGGTAGGTCTGAAAGTTCTCAGGGGTGCATTCACCTGGATAGTCGTAGGTGCTTTGGCCATCGCTCTTTCACTGATTGTATTGAGATGGAAGAAGGGAAAATTCTCCGGTCGCTCAATTATTGTGATTTCCTTTGGAGCGGTGATTTGGACTATGTCTACCACGGCATTAGATGTCAGTATCAGAATCGTCTCTGGAGCTGGATACGAATACGATGTTCCAACTATCATGGGTGATTGGGGCTCAACATTAATCGCCATCGTCATTTTCTGGGCAGTGAGAACCGTAGTAAGGACTTGGAATACCAAACAGGATACCGGGCGTTACTGGGGAGTCTGATTCTCATCGGGTTTCGCCTCGGCGGCTTCATCCCGATGCCGGTTACGTTGCTTGATTCGGAGATACTTCAGCGGATGATTCAGCCATTCTTGCGCACATAGGGTATCACCAATATCGCCTCTTGATACTGGGCAGCAGTCATTGATTTGCAACTTACCGCACCCATGTGGAGTATACTCATGCTCGAAAACGTGTGCTACCTGATACCGGGTAGTTTCCTCACTGAAATCAGGTGCATTGACAAAAAATGCTGCTGTCTGTTCTTGACTGATTCCCATCACGCGTGAAATGCTGGCAAGGAAGACACGCCCCACGTGATTGACGTTGACAGATTGATTGAGTTGCGTGGTGATTTCGGTAAGGCATGGTGGCCAATCAGATTCGTTGGTGGCAGTGAAGGACACCTCTGTAATCGCCTGATGCTGGAGCAGCCCGACCACCCGGCCTACCTCTTCAGCAAGATTGGCTGCGAAATCCTCATCCATTACTTCCATTCTCTCTCGGCATGCAGAGATCAACTCGCTGCGGATTCTTTCCTTGATTAGCCGAGCAAGACGTTGTTGGCTGCTCTCGTTGACATCAGGAGACATCTCAACCCAACCACCGCGCAGTGGTCTGTTTGGCAAACGCCAATATCGGCCGGTTATCTTCGGGCACAACTCGATGAAGTCAATCATTGGGATCCACCAATTATCGCCTTCTTGACGGGAGTCTGATAGGTAGGTCTGTGACAAAATTCCGAAATTCCCGGATGACTCGATGGTGCCAAACAGGTTGTCGGCTCTGCTCGACTCTCCCTCCGCCCATCGCGCGAGTAGGCGTTCATCATAGGATGCGCAGACAATCAACATGGCATATAGGTAGGATAGTGATTCAACCATCTGGCCATGAGCAGTGTGAATATCGATGGTAGTAGCTGCATCGACATTCTTGTGGATTATCGATTCAATGAGGCGTACTCTACCCCGCTCTCGAACCTCCTCAAGCCATTCTGCTTCAACGAGGCCAACGATATCGAGGGCGTTGTCCTGCATGTGTCCACGGATGGCCGACCTCGCCTGCGGAAGGAAGGGATAGCGTGCCAGCAATACAGCATCGGCGAGTTCGGGGGGAGTCAGCGGCAGCGGCATGGGGAAGATACCATTCAAACGAGGGTTCTTCAAGGCTATCCGACCCAACGGCTGAACGTGGCTACTATTGGAAGTGCTGATTCGCCTGTGGTTCTAGCACCAGATGTCCGCACTGCTCTCATCAATATTCAAGACCAGTTTCGCACTGACTTTGATTGGGATTGCTCGGATGACCGACGCAGTGCACTGCGATTACAGCAAGCCTGCGGCTCTCATGCATCATTCATCAGTACATCCGAACTTGCGGCGCGGACAACACAAACCTCGCCAATCAGGGTTCTCGGCGCAGCCGTCGAAGTAGATGAGGTTCTTTCTAACATCGAAGATGATTGCCTGTTGGTGGCTGCTGACGGCGCGGTTGGAGTCCTAAGAGAACTGCCAGATTCAGCACGAGAGGAATCTTGGCGACGATTGCTGTGTGTGGTCAGTGACGCCGACGGTGATTTCCCTGACCTATTGGAGGCAGCACATCGTAGCATTCCATTCGCCCTACACGCACATGGAGATAACGAGGGACAGTGGCGCGCGTTGTTGGATTCATTTGGCTACAGTGGAGCAACACCCCCCCTATTGCTAACTCATCAAACTCCCGAACACATTGATGGTATGCACAACCCCGGTGGATTCACCGATGGAGACCGGGCTGTTTGCTTACTCCTCAGTCTAGGTGTGAGCGCTTCGTCAATCGAATTGGTCGGATTCCGCGACGATATCATTGGGAGGTGGACCGGTTCAACCAACCCAACACGCAAAATGCGTAAACTAGCGTGGATGGGCCGAATCCTACGTCTTACGGGGGTGTGGCAGTGAATTTGGTTCAGGAAGCGATGGCAAGCGAAAGAGGGACCTCTAAGAAGAAGCGTGCCCCAAAGGATGGTCGCAAGCGAATGGTGACGACATTATTCACCTGGATATTGCTGAATGTCATCTGGACTGGTGCGCTCGGCGGTGAATCACTCAATGAGGTGATGGACCACGATTCACGATTCATTGGCAACTACTATCTTGACGTGCCAGACATGCTCAAACTAAACCACACCGTTCCGACCTATGTTGAATGTGACTACAGGGCCCGAAATGACACTGGTCCACAACATGTTCGACTTATTCACCAATCCCCCAATGGAGATACGGAAACACTGTGGGAGGGGGTCACAGGTGTCGATGAATGCCCGAGTATTATGTTAGAATTAGAACCCGGGGGCCACAATTTCATCACCCAAGTAATCGAAATCGATGGAGTGCGCAATCAAACACCGTCCAAACTAGTGTCCAGTGAATTGGACCTCGCAATGAAAGTCTACGAGCCTATCCACACGGAGGGTTACATCGTCGCCAACGTGCTCGGCATCTGTCTATTCGTTGGCGAAAGAGGCGTTCGGGCTATGCTGAAGCGACGCAACGCGAGTAATGTCAGGGATATGCCGCTACACAAACTACGCCAGAAAGAGGAGTGGGAGTCAATCGTGGAGTCAATGTCTGGAGGCGATGCTGCCGATGTCGAGGATTTGATTCCATTTACCAGCACTGAGGATTCTGCTGCAGAAAAACGCAGGCAGAAGATGCGCGATGATTTCGCAGCTCAGGCAGCAACTACCGATGATGATGTGGAGGATTTCACTGATGATTCAGAGGTCAAAGACGATGATGAACTCGGTGAGGGAACTACCGAGGGGCTGGAAGGAGAGGTCAAACCAGATCCACGATTGCGCACTGTCAAGGATATTTGGGAAAGGATTGAGGAAGACGACGACTGAACTCATTCTTGCTTGTGATAATGCGTGACGCACACCCACGCGCTCGGGCGCTACGCGAGCCTGCACACGCGTGCGGGAGTATGATGCTTTGTTACGCAAGGTATATATTCACCTTGTGACACAAGGTTACTCAGAAGGAGATGCGAACAATGGATGCAAAACTTTGTGGAGAGAATGGCGGGGCAATGCGCTCCGTACTGATATTGACTGTAATGCTGCTGGGTACACTCGCTGCTCCAGCGGTACAATGGGATACTGGAAACGACGACCTGAACGATATGCTGGCCGAACTTCTCGGCCCCATCGGTGTGGCTCAAGCAGCCAATTTTGAATCCGATTCAAGCACCAATCCTGCTGACCACATAGAAGTCGTGAGTTCAGCTGACCTCGGTGAGAACATCCGGCTCGCGGACTCGTGGGAGGACAACGACAACGAGGAGGAGGATTGGTGCATGGGTGATTTCTTCATGATTAACATCACTCAGCGTTACTCTTACTTCGCAGTCTGCTGGGGTTCTGAAGATAACCCGGGACCTGTCACCATCGCTGCACTCGAAGTGCAGTACCTCGGGGGTATCAACCTACACGATTTCCCTGCTGAGGGGATGACCGTACCCGGAGTACCTCTACCAATTGCGACGGTTTTCGCAACTAGCCTAGTCCACATGATTGAGTTTGAGGACACGGGGACACCTGGAGATGAAGCCAACACTTCAGGGAACGGGGTCTTCGATTTCGTTAGGGCTGGCGATGGACTTACAGACTTCGAGATAGAAGCAGCTGAGCCAGTTCGTGCTGGAGTAGATTTGTCTAACCTCAACTGGGACATGACTGATGACGGTATTGAGGAATGGGCGCAAGGAAATAGCATGGGTTGGAATTTCACACTTGAAGCGACCAACGTCGACTACGATGGTGATGACGGATGGTGGTTGACAAACAACGGTGATGAGGTAGAACGCATCGCCTACACCTTCCATCTTGGTGTCGAAATAGACACTGTGACAGACGAGGTCATCCCATGGTGGGATGTTACTCTCAACCCTGTGGAAGGTACCACCGATGATCTACCTTGGGAAGTCGAGAGTATCGGCTCACAGCAAAACCTGACCTGGAGCGGTGTGCGCGTCGGTACCGATTTCAAGTACGACCAGACCATTGAAGGGTGGGATTTCCACAGCGAGGATAGCCTGTTGATGGTCGAGAGCGTGATAGTGCGCGGCTCGTTCACCTTCGGTATTATCGGAGACTTCATGGACGAGGTCTCAGGACAAGTCGGAGCCTTTGATGAGGATATGGCATTCGATGTCGATGAGGAAAACGAAGTAGTACTCTCAACCGGAGATGTCAGTGGTGTAAACCGTATTGCAGGAACCAACGTTGAGTGGAGAAATGACTACCGCAAGGTGCCGGACCAACTGCACTGGGTAGACACCGCAGAAGTTGGCGATGATGCAGACAACCTCTCGTCAGCAAATGTCACCTTCCAACTGCATGCCTCGGAGGCATTCACCGAGAGCAATGATGCTGCGATAGTGACGGTGTACATCGCGCTTGGAGGAACTATCTACCCAGCGGCAAACCACATCTTCCATGACCCAGGATACGCTTCGAGTATCTCACTGATTCAACTGGGTGGTGCGCTGCTCAGTGGAGATTTGATTGGTCTGCAACTGGTTGTAGTCGGCCTGCTTGGTGCGCTAGGAATGGTCGCCCTCGGTATGCGCCGACGCAGTCACAAAAAAACGCTCGGCGAACACCATGCCGGAACAAATCAAGTCGTGGCCCATCAATCGATGACAACCACACCGATGGCTGTGGCGCCATCGGTAGGCCAGTTACCCTCAATGGGGGATGCAATCGCCGCATCCGACCACCCACCTGGTGGTGGTGGACCAGTTGGACCCCTGTTTTGAGGGCCACAGGACCGCATTGAATCGTCGTGGTGATTGACGTGGATATGGCTCACCTGCAAGGGTTGCAACTCGACACGGCTGGCGATCCTACTGAGGACTTGCCGCAGATGCTGCTGGTCATGGAGAGAACACTATGACGCACTGCGTTCTCGGTGCGTTTGAGGGGATGATAGTTGGTGCGTAAGAAAGACCCTGTGACCGAATTGCGCAGAGGCGCACTCGAACTGGGCCTACTCGCATTCATCTCGAAAGAAGCATGCTTCGGAGGTGGAATTATCATCGGACTTGCTGAAGCGTCCAACGGTGGATTGAGCCTGACAGAAGGTGCACTCTATCCAGCATTACACCGGCTTGAGAAAAATAAATTGTTGACCAGTGACTGGCGAGACGGAGTGGATGGTGGCCGTCGAAGGAAGTACTACTTGATCACCGAGAATGGCTTAGAGAGATTGAATGTGCTGTCCTTAGCATGGAATGAACTGTCAGATGGAATGACAGCATTATTGGAAGGTGATGAGTGATGATGCCCGCAGCAGACACAACAGCGCAAATTGCCATTGAGCAGTATCTTGGCTCTCTACGCAAAGGGATGTTTGGAGTTGCAGGGCGTCGCAAGCGCGATGTCTGTGATGAGATTGGAGCTGACCTTGAAGCAAGAATTGCTAGAAGTCAGGGGGAATATCAAAGCGTTTTCTCAAATGCTGCTGACCCGGTCGCTCTTGGCAAGGCCATGCGAGCAGTGCATGGAATCTCCTGGTGGTTACGACTTCTGTTCTGGATTCCAGCACCGTTACTCGGAATTTTCTCGTTCCCAATGATTTCGGCCTTCTTCCCGGCGGTACCAACCACACTATTCCTCGCTCTTGGGACACTGCTCACCGTCAGTGCTGGTGCGGTAGGAGGACGATTCGCTGGCTTGGTGACTGGGCTTCTTGTCGCTGTACCACGTATCATTTGGCTTCTTGTCACTACAGTGCTGATTGAATTCGTCCAAGAATCCATTGGTTATTCCAGTTGGAGCGTCGACGGTGGCACTGCATTTGTCATCTTGCTGACAAGTATATTGCTGCCAATAATCGGCTTCCTTGTAGGCAAACGGGTCAGCGTTTGAATCACAGGAAATCGTCGAGGGTGTATACCTTCACTCTATCGTTCTTGAATAGGGAATCGGCACTTGCAGCCAAACAATCAACGCGCTGTCGAGTGTAAAGTGAGACCCCATAGTGATCGATAACGTGCTTCATCACCTTGATGTATTTGCGAACTGCCCCCTCACTTACCGTCAAAACTAGATTACCACCGCACTGATTACTGCCTTCATCTTCTGTGAATCGTAGGCCTCTGCGCCCAATCTGATCTCGGTCGCGTGGAATCTTGATGCACTTGCCTGCAAGTGGCATCCTGCGATAGGATTCGCCACAACGCACACAGCGTACCTTCTGGCGGGTAAATGCCACCAGATTACCGCGCAAGTCTGGGAGGAAATGCGATTCGATGACGGATGAAGCCACCCGTTGGACCTCAACCGCACGCAACCTTTGACCAAGTGCGAGTTGAGCATTCATTTTGTCAATCATCGTCTCGAGAATCTTGTACGAACTATTGACCGGGCCAGAATCGAGGCTATCGCAATCGTGGGTGAATCCGTAACCTCGCATCGCACCTATCGTCTCAATCCGTGCTTCAACGATATCCATCCTATCGATTAGATTAGATGGATGAGGTTGACTTTGAGTAGCCTCGTAGAATGCGCGTTCATACAACCATGCTGCATCGACGTTGAGTGCCTCTTTATCGAGTTCTGTCGGCTTCAAGCGTGTCGTCAGAACTAATGGAGCATCCATCAAGCCACCACGAGTGGCGGGCAATATCACTCGGGAGAAGTTCAGGAGCCCATCGAGCAACAGCATTATCGCATCTTCATCTCCATCACAATTTCTACGCTTGGAGGCATGGAAAAGTGGATGAGCATAGCCGGCGGATGCATTAGTCCAACCGATTAGACGTGTGAGTACACCGCCTGAGGTGTGTGGAGCCAGCGCAATGCAAAGTTGGCCAACCAAGTCCTCGCCAGTGCTAACTTGGTAGTATGGGTCCATGTGATAAAAACGCTCGAGCAACTCATCGATAAATCGGCACACTCTGATGAAATAATCCTCCGCGTTGCGACTCGCAATGAAATCCTGCGGCAGCAATTCCAACATTTGCTCGTCAGATTTCAGTGGCTCTCCATAGATGTCATGGGTATAGCCAAGCGTGGTCAATTTCTGCCATACCGTGCCAATCTCTCTTGGGCGGAAATGGGTGACTGGGACGTCAATCATGTCGTAACGAACTGTTCCGTCCTTGAAAACAGGAATCTTATTCCTCGCCCGTAATAGTCCCTTTTCCAGAGGTTCAGGGGTCCTCTCCATCGAGGTCAGGCCCTTGACTGCCTTGACTTTATCCGGGATTCTATCAAGTCCTAGATTTCGCCGTTTTACCTCAAGGATATTGGCAAGATTCACTGACTGGTAGGTACCCTTTCTGCGCTGATTGGCCTTCATGCGCTCTGCAACGGGCTCGGTTCTCCCCCCGCATTCAATCGGTTCATCGGGTACGTTTCTATTGTGACAAATAGTGAAGGGTGATCGGCGGCCGCATTCAGTACATTCGCGGATTCCTAGTTCCACCCTGAAAGAACCGGACTTACTTGCAACGGTAAGGAGGCGTTGTGGGCCGCCATGGTTGCCGATAGGGAATAGTGAATTAACTGAGGTTTTCATCTGTCTCGGTGCCGCTTTCTCTGGCCGCCCCATGCGACAGCCCACTCTGCAGGGTGCGGCAGAAACCCAACGTAAACTGCCACACTTTCGTACCACCCAAAGTGAGCCGTCGGCTTCATGTTCATCGAGTAATTCCTCAGAAGCACGCAATTTTCCGGCATCCGCAGGACCAGAAGCGGTAATCTCTGAAGCGGCGGCGGCGCCATCAGCATCGGTTTCTTCGATGCCTGCGCCGCGTTGCCGAGCGGCGGTTTCAGCCGCTAGACGGACCTTCTGTCTGCTCTGTTCAAGTTCAGTTACACGTTCTGATTCGTTACGAGTGACACTGAGAGCATCAGCAATACGAGAGAGTCGCTCCTTCGCATACTCACATGCATCGACCCTTATTGTCGGGGCCGCCCCAATCTCCTCTTCATCTACTGTAGGAATTGCGAAGCCTAGCCCTTCAAGCAGCGGTTGCCAACCATGGGAAATCAGGATGTCATCTCCATCATGGTGATGATTGATACCAAGAACAAGAAGTGCTGATTTGACCAATCCGTGCTGCTCAAGGCGAAGCCAATGTGGCCACTCCCCCTGTATTGATTCGGGTAACTTGCTGATAGAGCCAGGCAACAGCTCCGGTTCTGAGTCAGTGGCAGGAATCCAATTAGTAGCAGCCCCCGGGATTCGCAGCCAAATTACACCCGGGGCCGGGATCATCCGTGGTGCATCGGTGGATTTCCCCGATGGCTCAAATCGTGCGCCTTTAATCGAATCCACTAGGTCCGGAATGAACTCAACGGGCAAGTCATGCCAGTTGAGATTCCAAGGAGGTGGAACTGCTGTGAGATACTTGGCTGCAAGCGCAGTTACATCTTCCCATGAGAATACTCGACTGCGTAGGAATCGGTGCCACTCTATTCTGCGATGCAGTCGGTCCGTAGCATCATTGAGGCCTTGTTCCGCATCACCTGTGAATGGAATACCCAAAGGCAGGTCCTGCCTTGGGATATTTAGGAGAAGGCTGAATTCTCCCACCGCTTTTTCTGTATTCAGCGCACTGCATAAGTCACTGGCAAACCACTCTGGTTGATAGGCAGCGGGAACTAACTCCTTGTTATTCTCAACGAACTCTCCAAAGCCAAGCATTATTTCGCCATTATCCCAGATTTCACTGACATTTGACTCGACACCATTCCAGCACTCCATGCTCTGTACTCGCCCAAAAGTCCCACTATTGAGTAGTACACTGGGCCCATCCAATTCCGAACAGGGTGTGACCGCGCAGGCTTTGCCGGGCCTCTCAATCTTCATCTGGGTCCCTACCGACAAAAAGGAGCCCATTGCAGTCATTGAGACCGGGTTGATACCAGCGGCGGCAAGGCCAACATTGCGAGGGCGCCCATAGCGCAGCCTGAATCCGCCCGGGGTATTCGGCTCGCCAAATACCGGACGACCTGCGATGATATCTTCCATGAATCGGTCGATTTTCTTGATGGTGCGACGCTTTTCGCCTTCAGATTCTCCGCCAAATTCTGCCTGTGCTTTGTCAGCAAAGTGGCTGATAAATTCCCATCCAGGTATCTTCAGTCGCTCAGTGTGTTTGCGGATTTTTGGGGCTTTCAGACAAAGCCCTTCGCCGATGACAAGCAGTACGCCACCCCGTACCCGGCCGCCCTCAATGTTGCGGACCTCGCGGTATCCGGCACATTCTATGTCCTCGGTTTGCTCTCCATTTACCATCACAGGACAAGCGCGTACAATTACCTCAACCTCCTCAGGTGGTGGGCGATATTGCAGATTCTTCCGGTACAAACCGAATTCCTCCTTCACCCTCTCTACTTCAGGTGTGGTGGGTTCATACTTGGCCAAACCAAGTTCACGGCGAATCATGTCAGCAATCAATACAGCAAGAGCCTGAGCCGTTCCACCAGCCGCTCTAATAGGACCGCAGAACTCAATCGATACGAAGCGGGAACCGTCGAGATTGTTCAACACCTGCACTTGACCGATTCCGGCAAGTGGTGCAACGAGCACTGCTTCAGTTAATATCGCTAGGCCAACTCGTAGTCCGGAATCGATTGAACGCTGAATATCGGCTGTCTTGTCATGCATCTGATTAGCAACGCTTAGAGCCATCTCGATAGCGGTATTCTCTCGGTCTTTGATAGCGAGTAGTTCACGGATATCATTTGCTACCTCAATGCCATCGAGATACTCCTCAAGCAATTTCTCTGTCCTGCTCGCGAGGTCAGCTGCTCGTGGAATCTCAACGGTTGTCTTCAGGTCGAAGCCTTTGGCTCGCGCTTCCTCAGCAACTCGGTAGACCTCCTCACATCGCTGCTCCATCCAAACGTGGTAGCGGTCAATTTCATCCTGCATTCGCTCAGCATCGTACGGAGATACCACGCTGCCATCCACCATCCGTGCCCACCTGCTCTTGCGTAACATCGGCCATGGAGAGAAGGGCGTCCAAAAGGATTGGGCATGAGTCGTTGACCACTTTCAGAGAAAGTGGAGGGCGATAGCGAAGGTTCATTGAAGGCCGCCATAAGCGATAATGAGAGATGAGAGCATGCCAGAACATACCACTGTAGAAGATGCGCGCAGGCGTTTGATTGAGAAAGTCGCAGACCTCGCCTACCTCTGTACTGAAACAGAAGAGTTCACTCTAGCATCAGGGCGCACGAGCCGGCATTTCTTCGACACCAAACCGGTGATGTGCGACCCTGAGTGCGCGCATCTTCTCGGTGTACTCATCCACGACATCCTTGCAGGTATCGAAGGTGGAGTCGATGCTGTGGGTGGTCTCGAACTTGGCGCTGTTCCCCTCACCGGGATAGCAATCGCCAAGGCCGGGATAGGCAGTAACTTGCGCGGCTTCATCATGCGGAAGGAGCCTAAGGGTAGAGGTGGCAGAAAAACCGGAAACCCCCCCGGAATCGAGGGTAGCACTCTGCGGGCTGGTGACAGGTGTGTCATTCTTGAGGACGTTACTACCACAGGTGGTTCCGCACTGGTGGCTGTCGAGCGCTTGCGAGACATGGGGTGCGAGGTCATTGCGTGCATTAGCATCGTCGACCGAGAGGAAGGCGGCCGTGAGGCATTTGATGCGGCAGGTATTCCTCTAATCCCGCTGACTTCGATGAAAGATTTCGCTTAATTTGCCGTTGATTTATCAGTCCAAACTGAAATTAATCGGGCGGACGTTTGATAATTGACTCCCCTCTCCAGTAGGCTTACGGGGTGGTGGTTTTGTCCGAGATATTTACCGAAGGAGAATTAGACGAGACTAGCGAGTTGCACTTGGCTGTCCTTACTCGTTGGTTTGAAGAAGGCTGGGGAGAGCGCAACTTCGACCTCGTTGACGACCTTTTTTCGCCCGAATTCATAGCCGAAGGCGGGCTTGCTGGAAAACTGGATCGTCTCGCTTACAAGGCATACTGCAAAAGGGTCGTTGAGGTCAGCCCTGATATGAATGCGGTGATTCTTGAACTGATTCCAGCACAGAATATTATCGTCAGCAGGATTAGGTCTACAGGCACACACAGCGGAAACGCGCAAGGCGTCGAAGCTACTGGTTCCCACTATGACACCATCATCACAGATGTGTGGAAGTTCAAGGATGGACTCATTGTGATGCGTGAAAATGCCAATATCGATGCAGCACATCTGAGAGAGGTGTTGGGTGCTTCACCACGGTATGAAGCCGACTAGTGAGTTGTATTTCATCGCTTATCAGCCGAGGCACAGGCTCAAAAACTATGGACGAGGCACCGGAGTTATGACGAAAGTTCTGATGAGAACAAACAAGGGTGACATCGAGATTGAGTTGTTTACGGATAGCATGCCAATCACCGCTGGAAACTTCCTCGAATTGGTTGACAATGGATACTACAACGGACTCCATTTTCACCGCGTCATTCAGGGGTTCATGCTTCAGGGGGGTTGCCCTCACAGTAAGGAACCAAACAGTTCTCGATGTGGAACCGGTTCGCCAGGGTATGCGATTGCCGATGAGCATCTTCATGATGCGAGATTCTCAAACGAAATTGGTACCTTGAGCATGGCCAATTCTGGACCCAACAGCGGAGGTTCGCAATTCTTCGTCAACACCGTCCACAATTCCTTCCTTGATTGGTTCGACAACAGCACACCGTCAAACCACCCAGTATTCGGTAAGGTAACTGCAGGAATGGATGTGGTAATGGCAATTGAAGCCACTCCAACCGGTACAGGAGACCGACCGATTGACCCGATGCAAATTATTAGCATCAGTCGAGCATAATCGGGGTTCTAAGCGTCAATTTATTAAGTAATTAACTTGACGGAACCTCATGGCGAAGCATAGAGCAGGCGACAGACGCATCCTCAGCGTCAGTCTGCCCGAGGATCTGGCCAAGCGGCTGGATAGCAGAGTGGGACGAGGCAGAACACACGGCAGGTCGGCTACCGTGGCTCGACTGCTGGAGAAGGGGTTGATCGCAGAGGCAACTGTACCCTCAGATGGTGATGGCGCGAAAACACGCATGGCTTCTGCTGGGGAAGAGGATGTGAGAATTGAATCCGACACAATGGGTGAACTTGAGGTTCCTGCAGACCGATATTGGGGCTGTCAAACCGCACGGTCGTTGATGAATTTCGACATCGGAAATGACACAATGCCTCGGCCAGTCATTCGAGCCTTTGGGGTGCTCAAGCAAGCAGCTGCTCAAACCAACGTCGACCTTGGTGAGATAGATGCAGAGATCGGTGAGCCGATAGTCGCCGCCTGTGAAGAGGTGATTCGCGGCGACCTCGATTCACATTTCCCGCTACGGATATGGCAGACTGGTTCGGGCACACAGACCAACATGAACTCAAACGAAGTCATTGCAAACCGCGCTATCGAAATCTGTGGCGGTGTGCTCGGGAGTAAACATCCAGTACACCCAAACGACCACGTCAATAGGGGCCAATCGAGCAATGATACCTTTCCAACCGCCATGCACATCGCTAGTGCAGAGGAGTTTCATCATCGACTGATTCCATCAGCAAGGCGGCTACGCGCAGGCTTGTCGACAAAAGTCGAGGAGTTTGATGGCATCGTGAAAATAGGGAGAACTCATCTGATGGATGCAGTGCCGCTGACATTGTCTCAGGAGTTCAGCGGATATGTTGCAATGCTAGATGCGGACATCGTCCGACTTGAGTTCGCATACGAAGACTTACTCGAACTTGCACTTGGAGGCACCGCAGTAGGAACTGGCCTCAACTCACATCCGCAATTTGCCGAGCAGGTGGCTTGGCGTATCGCCGAGAATACTGGACTAGGCTTCACTTCAGCGGACAACAAGTTCGCACAACTAGCAGCACACGCTGCTATTGTTGCGGCATCTGGTGCAATGAATACCTTGGCTACTTCATTGATGAAGGTCGCTAACGACATCCGCTGGCTCGGCTCTGGGCCAAGATGTGGAATCGGCGAATTGGCTCTACCAGCCAATGAACCAGGCTCAAGCATAATGCCGGGCAAAGTCAATCCTACTCAAGCCGAAGCGATGACGATGGTCTGTTGCCAGGTGATGGGTAACCACATGGCCATCAGCATCGGAGGAAGCCAAGGCAACTTCGAATTGAATGTGTACAAACCGATGATGATTCACTGTCTTTTGCAAAGTTGCAGACTGTTGACAGACAGTATGCGCTCGTTCAATGATAGATGCATTTCAGGGCTTGTTGCAAATGAGGACAACATCGCCTCCCACCTAGAAAAATCACTGATGCTGGTGACGGCGCTCAATCCACATATTGGATATGATAAGGCAGCTAAGATTGCTAAGCATGCCCACGAAAATGGAGTAACACTGCGGGAATCAGCACTTGAATTGGGCCTGCTGACCAATGAACAATATGACGAGTGGGTAAAGCCAGAGAATATGGTGAATCTTGATCCCTCGGCATGATGTGGGCTATCTTCAAATCACCTTCAATAAACGCTGACGCTTAGTAAGCATTAGAAGGCGACAAGGAAGGCAGCGCCTCATACACTGAAAATAGTGTTTGTGGGAGTACTGGCTGGCGGAAGTGATCGGGTAGACCTCCCCCGCCAGCCAGACTCCGCTTGACCCGAAGCTGGTTTCCTCCCCGAAGGGATGTTGCCAGCCCCGGGCGGGTCCGGTTTTGCCGAAGCATTACCGTCCCCTCTGGGCGCTCGGTTTCGTTTCCGATTCCGATTCCATTCGGTTTGCTCTCGGTCTTTCGACCTCCTTCTCACCGTCAGGTCTTGCTTCCAGATCGCTCCTTCTGCTGCGCCCGAGCGTGGTTCCGCCTTGCGGCTTTACCACACCCCCGAGCCTTTCCCCACTCTTTCGAGTGGTTCCCGGCCCTGGAGTTGAAGGCGACATCTCTGCCACCCCCTTTCCCCTTCAGGGCTGCTCCACCTTTCGGCTTTGCAACCCCCAGGAGCGGATTCAGCTTGCGCTTCCTCCGTCCCTGTCGGCGCCTCCTGCGTCGTCTTTCGACGACGCTATCATGCACCAGCACAGGATTACTGGGCGTCTTTCGACGCTCTCATCTGAGTCACTGTGATTCGCCCGCTACTCACTTCTGCTCGAATTTCGGGTTCTCCGGGTCACCTTTCGGCTTCCTGGGCTTCCCTGTCCCCGCGCGTCTGTGTGTTTCGTTCGCTCCGTTGCTTCTCGTTGACGAGTGGTTGTTCCTTGCGGTTTCAACCCGAATCTCTGCGCTGCTACCCGAGGGTAGCTGTGTCTGAGACCCAACTCTCATTCACGTGCACAGGCGATTCGCACTACCACCGAAGTGATCGTGTTCCTCATCCTGTAGGCGTTGTGGGAGTCCCCGCGGGGAATCCTCACGTGCCTCATCTCCCCAGTCTGAGACTGGCTCGATGGCCCACCGCCGACTCCTCAAAGGGTCCCATGTGGGCTAAGGGCCTGCCGGCCCCGTTCGGGGGGTCCGACACCACTTCTCAGAAGCGGCAACGTCTCGTTGTGAGGGGGAGTTCGATAAACCTTTCGGTAAATTAGGCATTATTCGACCCGAAATCGGCCGTACCAACCCCTATTTCCATTGGAAATATGGCCCGAGATATGTAATATAATAACAAATTAATAACACAATTTTGTGAATCACCTATCTCGCAATGCTCGAAGTCTCTGAGCAAGTGCGGATTTATCCTCATCTCCCTCGCTCTCGCCACTCTCAGTTCCTGGGTGTTGTAACCGTCGCGTAAGCATCTCTCCTTCAAACAACAAAACCGCCCCATCCTCCAAAGCAAGGGCGATTTTTTCGGAGTTTGGGCTGCAAGACGCCATTGCGTTTACCCGGCTACCCTCCAGCAACTCACCTATTGCCGAACCATCAACAGAATCGAAAATGAGTATGCGCCCATCTGAACCGTCCCAAATTGAAGTCCACGATGTAGATATGTCTCCAAACTTCGGCCCTTCACAGACATTCTCTACAACCACTCCTTCTGGCAACTCATGCTCCCACAACAGATTCCCCTCCGAGGTCAGTGCACGAGTGATACCGTTGCCGCCACCAAAACCAGAGCCAGCCACCCCTTTGTCGCGTCGTAATGCAACCAGTAATCCATTAGAAAGGCAGGCTAATGCCTCTATTGAACCCGGTTGGGTGTTGAATGGACTCTCGTCAAGAACAATGCCGTCCTCAATCACAGTCAGCACCCCATCCGCGTGTCCTAAGACGGTGCGCTCTCGGTCAGTTAGCCCACAGGTGATGGGTGCTTCAGATGGCAGTGCGCTCCAGTGTAATCCTTCCTCATCAGCCCGCAACATTCCGCAGCGTGGGCGCCCGATACCCAACATAGCTCGGCCATCGGTTCTGACTTCAAGTGACCAAGGGCGTTCATCGAGAATATCGCTTCGGACCAATTCACCATCCACGGTAAATCTCCAAATTGCAGATTCAAGGAAATCGTTGACCTCAATGTCATACACTGAAGACGTGGCGACCACAATCCCGCTATCTGAGTTGCATCCAACCATATCGCTGCTTCCATCCAATTCCGCAGTCCAAACCACCTCACCGCTGGCAAGGTCAATCGCAACCACATCTCGGCCAGCGGTAACGAATACGCGCCCGTTGCTGACTGCCATGGCTCCTACTCGATTCGACAATTCACACCTCCAACATTCATCGCCATCCTGCTGCCAACATACGAGATTACCGTCTCTGTCGCCAGCGATCAGCGAATCATCGAAGATGATAACTGCAGTTGCAGGACTCGGGAGTTGCCGCTCAAGCCACGCCGATGCGCGAGCACTGATGCTTGCAGCCTCGCCGCCCATGGCTACCCTTACGCCGGCTCACCTATTGCGCTTCGCCTCAAAGGAACTTCTCCGCACTCGACAGGAAACTATCTCTGACATCCTCAGTCATCCGCACTTTCTGCGGCATCTCTCTTCGCCTGCAGGAAATTTACCAATGCATCGATGTCCTCAAACTCAAAGGTGACTGCGCTGATGTGCTCGCAATCCTGGCAAATGAAACGTTTACCCGTCTCATATCCCATGTAGGGGGCGATGCGTGGGCTGTAGCAATTCGAACAGACCTCGACCGTCAACTCTGACACCTTCTATGCGATGCCCTCAAGCGGAAACACCGTAAAGGCTGCTGATTTTATCGGCCAAATAGGTAACAAACGCGTCGGGCTTGGGTTGCTCACCTGTTGCTTCCTCCATCAGGTCGGCTGGTTCCAGAATGCTACCTCGCGCATGCACGTGTGTGCGCATCCACTCAAGCAAGGGGGTGAAGTCACCGTTGCGAATCTGCGATTCAACATCGCCAATGTCTCGCTTTGCCGCTTCCAGAAGTTGGGCTGAATACAGGTTCCCAAGTGTGTAGGTTGGGAAGTATCCAAAGGCTCCCATCGACCAGTGAATATCTTGCAGTACACCTTCTGAGCGTGTGGTTGAGCGAACTCCAAGGAACTCTTCGTACATATCATCCCAGGCATCAGGGAGGGCATCAACCTCAAGTTCGCCGTTGATTAACAACTTCTCGATTTCGTAGCGAATCATGACGTGCAAATTGTAAGTCGCCTCGTCGGCCTCAACTCGAATCAAACTCGGCTCGACTTGGTTTACAGCCTGCCACAACATCTCGGGTGTTACTCCCTCGAAGTTTGCCGGGAAGTGTTTCTGCCACAATGGGAATGACCATTCACAGAACTCCAACGACCTACCGACTTGATTCTCCCACAATCGACTCTGACTCTCGTGAACCCCCAGACCATCGGCTTCACCTACCGGTTGGAAATCAAGGTCTCGCGGTCGGCCTTGCTCGTACAGCGCGTGGCCAGTCTCGTGCATCGTTCCGTAAATTGCCCCATAGGGCTCTTTCTCATCGTAGCGCGTGGTCCAGCGAACATCATCTGGGTTGGAGCCACCACAGAAGGGATGAGTTGATTCATCACGGCGACCTGCCTTGAAATCAAAACCAATAGCCTCGGAAATCGCTTGACTGAGCGCTTCTTGGCTTTCCTTTGGCCACGGGTGGGTGTGAACCCAACTGCAGTCGGGCTTGTCATCAAGTTCGCCGACCGCCTTGATGAGCGGAACTGAAGATTCTCGCAAACCAGCGAATAGTGGGTCGACTTTAGCCACGGTGAGACCAGATTCATAGAGGTCGAGAAGGGCATCGTAGGGATTGTCCTCG
>CAUZSM010000003.1:0-32894 GCA_963582685.1 Candidatus Thalassarchaeaceae archaeon
GGTTGGCGCTGCCGTCAATGGTCAGGTCAAATCCGGCATCACCATACAGGAACATATTGTATGGAGCAAGGCCAACTGCGGGCGTGGTGTAGGTGGTTGACGCACCATGGTCAACAATTTCCACACGGTCAATAATCAGGCTATTCGGCGCCCAATTGCTGTCGAAGGTCACTTGGAAATCAGAGCGAGGTGCTGTGAATTCGATTTCGTGTACACCTTCGGTCATATCCTCCTCAAAGGAGTCCCAAAGCACAGTCCATCCAGTGAGGTATGAATCTGCATGCGAGATGATTCTCAGAGTGAATGCGCCGCTTGCTTGACCCGAGGGGACCATCATTGTCGGTGCACCAGCGCTCACAGAGTATGCATCCGCGCGCATTGACTGTGGCCGCTGTTCAGCAGTCAGCGAGCCGCTATTCATATTCAATTGGCCACCATCCAAGATGGTGATACTTGAATCGGTTCCAACGACAGTGATGTCGTTACTGATGGTGAGCGATGCGCCACTATGGACGACCACCTGTGCGTTCAACTGGCTACTGACATCCCAAGTCTCATCCCCGGTAATATCGTGTGTCGTTGCGCTCATCGGAGCTGAGCCGGCTGACACCGTTCCGACTGAAATGGCCGGCAGCATAGCGATTATCATCAGCAAAACTAGGGTGAACTGCAGGCGTGCTGTTCGGGTCATCGTGCCTGTCTCAGCGGCCCATCAGTATCAATCCCACGCTCATTCGACTGCCGGATGGATTGAAGGCTGAATGCATTCAGGCGACTCTCATGAGTGGAATAGAGGTAGTCAGCGGTGGCTCAATCGGTAGTTGGAGTCTGGATATCCTCACTGTCCTCTGGCTATTTCTGCCCGGCTACTTGTCTAACTCGGCTGCACAATTGTGGGGACGAGCAATACCGCGCATTGTCGGGATGGCTCCCAAACCAATCGATGGTGGGAGATGTCTGAAGGATGGCTATCGCATTCTTGGTGATGGCAAGACTTGGCAGGGACTGATTGGTGGAACATTCGCCGGAGGTGTATGGGGTGTAGTGCTGCACGCGCTAGCCAACGGCAATCATGACTCTGGCTCAAGGCCGTTCGTTGACCTGCTGACAGGTGTGGATGCATCTGCCTGGTTCTGGTTTGGAAATGAGTGGGGCGCGGCTTTCATCATCGGACTGGTTCTCGGCTTTGGTTGCCTGTTTGGTGATTGCTTGGGCTCCTTCATCAAGCGCCGACGCGGCTTGAAGCGTGAAGGGAGTATTTCCAGCGAATCACTGTTTCTGGACACTTTGCCGTTTGCAATAAGCACATTCCTGTTCGGGCAATTGTTGCTGACTGATACATTGGCCGGTAGCGCACAAGTCAGGCCAGCGATGCTGTTCTTGTTGCTACTCACTCCTCTCATCCATCGAGGTGTGAACAAACTCGGTTATCGATTGAAACTCAAGGACGTACCATACTAATCCATACATCTTACAGAATTACTAGGATGGCCAGAGGCACTATTGAAGGGCTGAAAGCACTTCGGCCACCGCATGGGTCGATGTGTATTGGTGGTCGGTGGAGGAGGCCGCGAGCATGCATTGGCGATCGGCCTTTCCGAGAGCGATTCGGTAGCCGAGGTCCATGTCGCACCCGGTAATGCCGGCACGGCGAATGTAGCCACCAATCATCAGGTCAGTGATGGTGATGTCGACGCTCAGGTCGCTCTTGCTCACCGATTGGGTGCAGATTTGGTAGTTGTTGGCCCAGAGGGGCCACTTGTCAAGGGATTAGCCGATGCGTTACGCGCTGATGGCATCCCCTGCTTTGGCCCTCATTCAGAAGGTGCGATGCTTGAAGGCAGCAAAACTGTGGCGAAATCCACCATGCAGAAACTTGGTGTTCCCACCGCACAAGTCATCCGACTCGATTCTAGTTCAGACTTGGATTCTGACCTTGATGAATTCGCACCTCCATGGGTCATCAAGCGTGATGTGCTAGCCGGTGGAAAAGGTGTTCTCGTCACCGAAGACCGCGACGATGCGCGCGATTTCATCACTTCAAGCATAGATAGTGACGGGTTTGTACTGCTCGAAGAATTTCTCTCCGGTGAGGAAGCGAGCATGTTGGTGATGATGGACGAATCCGGCTTCCTTGCTCTACCCTGCAGCCAAGACCACAAGCGGGTCGGCGAAGGAGATACCGGATTGAACACAGGTGGAATGGGGGCATATGCCCCTGCTCCTGTCGCAACTGAGGAAGTCAGAGCACGTGCCATTCGCGAAATTGTTGAGCCAATGCATGCACATTTGTCATCACAGGCTACACCGTATCGAGGCTGCCTATATGTTGGCCTGATGATTGACGAGAGTGGCGCTCCCAGCGTAGTCGAATTCAATGTCAGATTCGGTGACCCCGAAACTCAGGTGACCGTGCCACTGATCGCCAGCGATCTATGCGAATTACTGCTCGCTGTCGCTGAAGGCAGACTCTCATCTTGCGAAACTACATTTCACGATGCACACGCATTGACAGTGGTGCTTGCCAGTCAAGGATATCCGGGTCCACCGGTCAAAGGACTCCCAATTGGCGGTGAACTCTCTGCACTAGGGGAAACTGGTTGTTTGGAGGGGTGGGCGTTCGTCCATCACGCTGGAACTGGTGAGGATGAAGATGGGGTACTGATTTCAACAGGAGGTCGGGTGCTTGCAGCAACAGGAATTGCCTCCTCACTACATGGGGCAAGAGAACTTGCTTATCAGAAGTTATCAGCCATTTATTTGGAGGGTTCTCATTTTCGAAAGGACATAGGTCACAGAGCCCTCTAGGGGTGACATAGGAAAGTGCGATTCGGCGCACTGTGCCACATCCTCGCGCGCATGCATAAGGCGAACGATTAAAACAAGGCCTCCGGTGGCGGCGACGCTGATGAGAGCGTATGCTGTCATCTGAAACCCAAGATGAGGGGACAATAATGGAAGAAGAAGATGTTGTGACCACCAATCGTATTCCGTTCCTCGGAATGCTCTCAGCACCACTCGTCATCGCAGTAATGCTGTTGACGACCATTGGTCTGACTTGGAAGGTCATAGACTATGATGTAAGCCACTGGAACACCATCCTGTTGGCGACTGGCGTCATGCTAGTCGCCGCAGTCCTCGGCAAGGTACCCGGCCTAATCCCATCTGACTCAATCCCTCTCTCACCCGCTTCGAAGTCTGCTTTGTTCGCTGCGATAATTGCTGCAATCAGCTATGCGATGCTATACTACGACATGTCTCTGCTCGCACTTGCCTTCGGCATCATTGCCGTTGGAGTGCACGTGCTAGACAAGGCAGGTTGGCACGAAGAGGAGAACATCCTCGTCGCTGTCGTCGCTGGATTCATCTTTGCGATTCAAGTAGCCGCAGCAGGCCACGAGTGGATACCTGAAGACTCATTTGCAGGTCAGGCATACAATCTGATTGACATCGAGAGAACGACCACCGTCTTCCTGTTCTTCGGAGCATGGACTGCGATGATTATCGACGGAGCAATCCTAGCATTGCTGTTCAGGGGTCGGCTATCCGAGCCCGGAAAAGGGCCTTGGTTCCGAAATTTGGACAATGTTGCTGGTAATAATTTCCTACCACTTTACATTGCTTTGGGAATTTGGTGGTGCGCTCACATCGCTGCACTGGTTCAACTGCAAGGATTGGAGAATCCAGATGCTATGTTCCTAGGAGTACATCTGACCTACATCGGTGCTTTCAGCACTGGTTTGGTATTGCTATTCGTTGCTTTCTGCTGGGCAGAACGGTGGCGCACTTTGGGTGCGGTTGTTCTGTTGAATTACTTACTATTCTGTGTGGGATCATGGCAATCCAAGGACATGTTTGGCCTTGGCGACGTCGATTTCCTGACTGGAGATATGGGTAACCTGACTTGGTTCCTGTTGTTCTTCTGGCTCAATGCTGGCATTATTTACCTCGGCTTCGTCAATAAGCTTGGTGATGCCGGTGGGCGTCGCGAACACGGTGGCGCAAGACAATGGTGGTCTGCAAATTGGTATGGCATTACGGTCGGTGGCGCACTACTAGTCGCCCTAGCAATCCGAACGTTGTGGAATGTTCTGCCTGCACTCAACGGCACAGGGCCAGGCGAGTGGGACATGACCGGTGGTTCTGACCCGTGGTACATGAAGCGTGCAATCGACTACATCATCGCGCACAATAGCCATTTCGTCATTGACATGGACCGTTCTTACCCACTTGGTTCCATCAACCCGCGACCGCCTCTATTCACCTGGACCCTTGCCCTTGCTGGCAAGTTACTCAACCCATTCGTAGCGGGTGATGTGAACGAGGCAGCATGGTGGGGTACTACTGCGATGCCGGCAATTTACGGAGCACTCACTGTTCTTCCCATCGCTGCAATGGCTCACAAGCAATTCGGCAAGGGTGCCGGTGCAACCGCTGCGTGGTTGATGGCACTGATGCCCGGTCACGTTGGTCACTCGACCTTCGCTCTGGCTGACCACGACGCTTTTGTCATGCTGTTTACCTCTCTTGGAGTATACTTCTGGATGATTGCGGTCGGTGCGGCCGGCAGCGATAAACTGCTGGAAGATGCACATTGGCATCCACGACATTTGGCTCGAGGGATATCAGCAGCATTCCAGTATCGCTCCAAAGCGATGGCCTATTCGATACTGGCTGGTGTCTCATTTGCGACAGTAGCCCTAGGATGGAAGGGATTCGTCTACATTCTTGCTATTATCTTCGTCGCGTATTTCCTACAGACGTCAGTCAATATGCTGCGTCGCCGCGACAACATGCCGGTCACCGCGGCGATGATTGTGATGGTGGGAACAGCCTTCCTGCTGCCATTGCCTTTCTATGCCAACCCAGAGTTGTCTCTGCTGTTGGACGCTAGTGGTTTCCAGCCGATGTTCTACATTCTGTTTGCCGTTCTCGCTAATGGCTGGGTTGTCACAGCATACCGAGACAAGCCGTGGCTGATGGTCATCGTTACCGGTTTGAGTCTTCTCAGCGTAGTGCTTCTCGTGCTGTGGATGTTGCAGAATGTGTTCAACGTGTACAACGGTTGGGACGTCCTGTTCACAGGTGGTTATTACTTCACCAAGAACAAGATATTCGGCACCATTGCTGAGGCGCAAGCACCGAGTCGAGGTATGCTATTCGGTTCGTTCGGACCGATTGTAATGCTGCTCGCACTCGGCGCGGGAATCGGCGCACTGTGGAGCGGCATTCGCCACAGAAATCATGTACATCTTTTCTTATCAATTTGGACTCTTCTCGGTATCTACATGGCATGGTCTGCTGGTCGATTCGTGTTCAACGCCACACCAGTGATGGCAGTGATGGGAGCATGGGCAAGCGTGTACATTTGGCGACTCGCTGGTTCACGTGAATTCGTCAAGACTTGGAGACGAAGCGGCATCAGTACTTCGGGTGCACGCTTCAAGTCTACATACAGGGCTAGCAAGAAGCATCCCGCGGTTCCTGCAGTGCTATTGGTGTTCATTTTGATGTTCAGCCAGCACGCAATCTATGGAATCGACTCCGGCATACCAAGAGGTGATACCAATGAGAAGCGCATCGACCAGACCTTCTTCGATTTGGCTCCAGATGTGATGCGGGCTGATTTGTTCGGTTGGTCATTGATGCCTAATGACCGCGGTGGCAATTCCTACTCAGGCTACGGTGTCGGTGATGAAGAAGTGACCTCCTGTAGAGGCACATGCTGGTACATGGGTACATTCGGACCTGGTTTCAACGGTCGGTCATGGAATGATGCCTATGATTGGCTTGAGCATCAGGACGCAGATGAGGACTTCTCGGAGAGACCGGCATTCGTCTCTTGGTGGGATTATGGATTCCAAGCACTTACACAGGGTCAGCACCCGACAGTGGCTGACAACTTCCAGTCAGGTATTCCGGCTGCTGGAAACATGCTGCTGTCCAACAGTGAGCAAGACACCCTCGGGCTATTCATTGGTACTCTTGATGAAGGAGACCGCCGTTACAAGTTGAACAACGATCCAGATGGATATGAAACCAGTCAGCATACTAATGCGTTTGAGAACGCGATGCGAAGTCACTTCCAGTATTCTACCACATACGACATTTGGATTGATGTGACCACTGCTGGCGATATTGACATTGTAAAGGAGCGTTCGTTCCGTGTCACTGCATCCGCTGATGACGTCATATTGGCTGAAGGCCATCCAGTCAACGAAGATGGTTCGGTTGCAACCAGCGTAACGCTATATCGATTGTACGAAGACTATGTGTTGCTTGATGAATTCACCTCAGAGAGCGAGATGATTCAGGCGTGGGATGTAAACAGCAAAACCGATTGGGGCGAGGATGGAATCGGTACAACCACGTCGCACTACATCATCGGTGATTATTGGTATACCAAGGATATGGTCGAAGATTTCAACGATGTCGGTACATCACTTCATCGACAGAACGCGCGCCTTGCCATGGCACGAGAGTTGCTGATTAACACCATGTCAATGGATGACATGGTTGCGCTGTTCCATGACCTCACTTCAATCGATTACGAGGTCGTCAACTATGATGCACCACCCGGTGAGACCATAGTTAGGAATCACGACATCCGTTACTTTGCAGTTGATAATCGGCTATACCCGATTGGTGGATACCAATATGCGGAATCTTCGTTCCACTACGGCAATCCGACCGGCATTTTCTACGCCCCGACAACTCTAGCTGGTCTTGACCCCAACAACTACCTCGAAACCGTGTACATCACTCAGCGTGGTGACCGACCAGAGCAGGAGATGACATCAGCTGAATACGAAGAAGCATACATCGCCGATATTCTTGCCAGTCAAAGCGGGTCTGGTGCGGACATCATCACTTTGACTGACGTTCGCGTAGACCAGCAGGAAGCATTCTTCGATACGATGATTGCACGTACCTACGTCGGCTACGGTGGTCCTCATCTTGGACTTCAGGGCCGTCTTGCTCAGCCTGCTCAGCATTTTGGTGGAAGGGGAACCCCCGAGACCGCACTGGCCTATGCACCACCTCTACCCGGTGCGATGATGCAACACTTTGTGCTAGCAAATTGGTATGACCCCACTGCACTGGAGAATGAACTCTCAGTTGGCTCTGCCAATACCGGTGTCAAGATACTGAAGTACTACTCTGGTGCAACTCTGGAGGGCGATGTCGTCCTTGGAGACCTTGGAGTGGTTCCCAATGCCAAGATTCTCATCGAGCGCGACGCGTTCAGTGGAGAGGAGGTCGAAGCAGAAGACGGTACTGTAACCGATAGGGACCCGCGTACCTACTGGATCCCGATAGGTGCCACACAGGCTGATGACGAAGGCCACTACTCATTCAGAGCACCTGCTGGAAAAATAAGAGTCAGCGCATTCATGGGTCTCTCTGACCTTGATTCTGCTCGTGTTGACCTAATTTCGTCTGGGACTTCCGGCTCAGCCTCTTGGGTTACCGACATATTGCAGGATGGTAATGATGACCGCGAGATCAATCCGATAACCGGAATCCTCGCCAACGTCAGCGGAGCCACTTGGCTCGGTGAATCAGTCATCAATATTTCAGCGGTTGATGGACACAGTGACGGCGAGGCGGTGTTGAGCAGCGATGTCACTGTAGAAGCCAGTGGTGCAACAGGTCGCATCACATGGGAAGGGCACGAGTCCTTCAATGGCGATCCTATTGCCAATCTGGAAGTTGACATCATCAACATCTGGGGTGAGACCGTCCAGCCACCATACACCATCACTACCTCAACCGGTTTGATTGAGGGAGACCGCGAATTCCGTGGCACCGGTGAAGTGACCTTCACTGGTCCGGGTTTTGTGGAATCCGATGGAGTTGTGACTGCAACTGACTTCACTGGTACATACACTCGAGATATCCTGCACGAACATTCGTTCACAGGCAGTGGAGATATCACCGGACGTGGGACACTCGTAGGTACTTTGGACGAGAATGCAACCGCCGTTGCCGATACTTGTGACAATGGTACTGTGCCCGGAGGTTTCGATGCCTGCTACGATGATAATGAACAGCACTGGATTATCGATGGTACTGCTATTGGCGCTGCGGGCCGCTTTACTGCTAATGGCACATCTCAATTCTTATCGGTGATGAATCGTCAGACTTTTGTCGGCGCGGGAGTGTTCACTATTGATGCAAGCAATGAGTCCCTTGAAACTTATGGAACCATCAATGGAACTGGTCTATTCAGTGGAACTGGAATCTACAGCGGGCCCATGGTTGAGCCCGGAACTTTCCACCTCGTGGATGCGATTCCAGGAGTTTACCACGTGCGTATTAATTTCCCCAATGGTGAGACACGACAACTACCAATGCCACTTGAAATCGGATTGGAGCATTTGACTGACATCGAACTATGGTTACCGGGTTCATATGTACACGGTGTGGCAGAGACAGTTGACGGTGATTTTGTTCAGAGCACCTTCGAGTTGCTGGAAGAAGATGACAGGGACGCCGAGCCTACCGGGCTCTGCGAGGATGTTCTTTGGGCGCCCTGCCTGATAGAGAGTGATGAGAACGGCAGCTTCGGCTTCGGGCCGTTGACTGAAGGTGACTTCATACTGACTTTGGATATGGATGATGATGGGTTCAATGAGTACGAATCTACACAAATCCGAATCATGGGAGATTCTGCTCAGAATGTCAGCGCTAGTAATGTAAACCACATCGTGACGATGCATGACCTCAACATCTCTCTGTACAAACGGGTTGGAGATGACGTGGAGATTGTCGAAGGACAAAACTTGACTTTCACAACCCCGTTGATGCCGATAGAGATTGTTGCCCGAGATAATGGCAATGGCTCATACAATGTTGAGTTGCCTATGGGTGAGTGGATAGTCAACAGCAGTCTTGACGAGAATTATCTGATTTACGAGGAGCTAGTCATCGAGGACGAAGACATTGATTTGGACCTGTATTACCAACAGAGTGCATGGTTGAATGGCACAGTTGTGCACGAGTCTGAGAAGGAAGGTGACCCTCCGGTCGGATATGATAATCTGGCGGTGAGATTCCAATGGGGTGGAATCACCACGGTTGAATACACCGAGACTTTCACAGCAGATAATGGCACTGAGATTGATGGCTTCTTCAGCATCAGATTACCTGTTGGAGTTGGCGTTAACATCACGACTGAAACAGGGATTAGCCACGACATTGCGGGTGTCCATATCGATGTGTTAGAAGATAACCCAATGCTGAATTTGGTTCCGGAGGAAGCATACAACATCGCTGGTCATCTATTCCTATACCGTGACACCAACCCATACACCAGCAATATTCCGGGATGGATGATGAATCCAATTTTTATCGAGGCCACATCGGATAATCTCACTTGGCAATTATTCATCGACAACCAAGGTAAGTTCACTGGAATGTTGCCCTATGGTAACTGGAGCATTACTGTGAATGACCCCGTATTCAATTCTGAAACAATCGTTCAATACATGTTTGAGGACAACAACAGCGTGCAACTCATCGCGCATCCTGCCAAAATCCCAGTTGTCGTGACAACTTACCTCGACCATTCACTGGATTCCAATATATCGAATGGGACCTTATTGGGCATCGATTTCAGTATCATTCCTACATCCTTTGGTTCAGGTGAACGCGAGAACATCACCGCTGATGATATTCGATGGGAGAATGGGACGATTTCGTTGTTACTTGAGCCGGGAACATTCGAATTTGAAACCGAGTTACCTGACGTCAGTAATGGAACTGATTACAATCGGCAGATTGCAACATCGGAAACTGAATTGGGGTTGATGATTGGCAACGAGACTTGGAATCTTGAAATTGGTTTGCTACCCGAGTGGAGAATCAGTGCACAGTTGAATAACGAGTCTGGTGAAGGATTGGCCAACTGGCCAGTCCGCTTCGAGGAGAGTGACGGTGTTCGCACCTTCACACGAAACATGGACGAGAACGGTAGCCTGCTCGCCTATCTGCCTGAAGGTGAATGGATAGTCATCGTAGACCCATTCATTCAGGGTGAAGGCGTGATGGAGGAGTTGCGCAGCACATTATCAATCGATGCTGCGAGTAGTGGAATACAGTGGACGACCACTGAATCTGCCCACGTCAATATCACATTGCGTGAGATCGAGATGAACGAGAATCTCAGTAGTTTTACTATCAGTGCTGTCAGCGAGGACGGATATGGTGAGATGATTCTCGGCCCTACCGATGACACCGGTAGCATCGATGCACGTATCTATCCCGGGACGTGGACCTTCAGTATGAACCGGACTGACAACAATATGCGCTGGGTACTGGAGAATGTTACCGTCACTCTAGCTGCAGGTTGGGCTAATGATAACCTCACTCTCGAAGCCAACCGCTATGTCACAGTTGGTGGAAATCTATTCTGGGATCTTGATGGCGATGGTGGTTGGGACTTCGATGAAGGCATTGAGGATGCAACTGTTGAACTGGTCGGGGGTAACTTCGGCCCAGTTAACATGACCACCACGCAATACGGCACTTGGACACATTTTGTCCCAGTACACGCGAATTACTCGGTCACTGCAATCAAGGAAGGCTTCAGTCCTGAGACTGTAATTTACGAGATTGAAGCGGTGGCGAACTCTACCGACATGATGCTGCTTGCGGGCAGTGTGAATGTCGAAGGTAACCTGACCTACATCATTCCTGAACTATGGGATGACATAGCAGAACGCATGGAGATTGTATTGCTGCCGTATGGTGAACTTGACAGAGAGCCCCTAACTCCAGATAAGACCCTTGACAATGGCAGTTGGACCGGTCACTGGTCCACCGCTATCGAGCCCGGCAAGTGGGTTGTATACGCCTACGATGCCACTGGACACTACAATGTGACCCTCGGCCTTCTCGACGCGTCGATTGGAGATGGCGGCAATCTTGACCTAATCGTCTCTGAGGGTGGCCGTCTCTCCTTTGGAACTTCTTGGTTTGACTTCGATGGTGTTGAGCACCATCTTGCAGAGACAGATGTGCCGAATGCTCCGATGACAACAGCACCGGAACTCATCGTTGATGCTGGGTCTGACATCAAGTGGAATGTGACAGTCGATGAGGACGGCCGATTTGACATGCTGTTGCCAGCGGGCAGTTACTCGTTTGACTCTACTTTCTGGACGGTAGAACGGGGCATAGACATGCGCTACTCTGGTGGCCTATCTTCAACCTCTGCTCCTATGCAAGATTCACCTGAGGATTCTCAAATTGAGTTCAACCGAAGGCTTGACCACTCCCTAGAGTTCAACACTGGAAATACCACGAATAGCACCTACGACGTGGAAAATGACTGGCACCTGATTGAGGTTGCTGGTGATGATGTTGAGTACAAGATTGTCGAGATGGATATTGAGGTGACCTACGCCGGTAACGAGGCAGTCGACGAGTATGTGTTCAACGCGGTGCTGAATGGTTTTGAGGCAGAATACTGGACAATTGAAGCATACAACGGAACGGATGCAAATGGAACCGAGGAGTGGCTGACAAATGTGGTATTCACACTGGGTCTAGAGGATGACCTCTTCGAAACCATGCGAGTCAGAATTATCCCGGCGAATATGACCACAGCCCGTACCTATGATAGTGGGCATTCGATGATTGTCGAACTTTCACACATGGACGGCTCAAGCAGTGAGCATCACATCACTCTGAAGGTGCCGCAGTTTTACGGATTTGAATTGGAGACCGACCTAACGGACTACGTGATTGGTATCCAGCCGGGTACTGAAGAGATTATCCCGTTGATGTTCTCCAACACCGGCAATGGCGATGACACCTATACAGTAAGTATCGATGACAGCGAGATGCCGGAAGATTGGGCCGCCGCTGGTGCAGATATCATACCCATCGGTGCGGCTAGCATACAATCATTCTCAATGAGTCTGCATGCACCAAGCAACACCGAGGATGTATCATTCAGCTTGTGGATAACGGTAACTAGCGAGGGCGGCGATGAATACCCTGTGATTGAAATCCCGGTCGAAGTTGCTCTACCCAGCCTGCAGATATCTGATGCTGGAGTGCTGTCCGGTGCCCAGAAGGGCTACGCAGTCGCCAATGAGATTAACACCTTCTTCGTCACAGTTGAGAATACTGGAATTGTCGATGCAGACATCATCACCGTGTATATCTACAGTGAAGACGGAGATGAATTGGCCAGCGCCTCAGGCCCGGTGTCTAAGCAAGATTCGTACTCATTCCAAATGGACGTCGACACCACTGGCCTAGGAATAGGCAACCATCACTTTAACTTCGTAATCAACTCAACCGGACTGGTGCTTCAGGAAGAGCCTGACGACTACACTATGACCATCAATATCCAGAAGTCGGATTCTGATGGAGTAGAATGGTGGATTGGCGTAGTTGTATTGTTCATCTTCGTACTGCTGCTATACGGTGGCTGGAAGTTCACCGCACGCCGACCAGGGCAGCCGTTCTGATTCGAGCACACACAGCAGCCGCAGGGCTGCTTCCCAGCAATATGGACGTTGGACGTAGCCTACGCACCCAGCCCCGTTCAGCGAAGGGGAGATGAACCTAGGTGGGAACCCCACCCCGAGGCAGAGCCATGTCCACGGGCCCATACCGTCATCTTGAGTACCTCCCTGAGCCCGAGGACCCACGAATGCTCACCGCAATCGACCCCGACGCACCGGGATACCCTCCAGAAGCATATGGCGTGGGCGTTGAGCACGCTGAGGCATGGCGTCAAGCCACTCGAGAGGCTATGAGCCGGCCAGAGAAGCAACGTCCCTTTGGCATCTTCATCGTGATAACACTGGTTGCTGTATTGTTAATCTCCTATCCCTGGGTAGTGGATTTTCTTGGACCAACATTCACTCCTGACTCACAGTGGGCCTACGATGACACGGGTATCACCGAATTGCAGGAAAACTACGGGTTGACTGGGGCCGGTGTGCGCATATGCATCGTCGACACAGGCGTGGACCTCAGTCATCCTGACCTAAGTGGTATCAATCTGGTAGCGTACAAGGATTTCATTGCAGGGGATGATTCTACCGTGCAAGACCGTGGTACGGATATGCACGGCACCATGATGGTGGGGATTCTGGCTGCAGACGGACACTTGAGGGGTGCTGCGCCAGGAGCCGATATCATCGTCGCTGCTGCACTGGGTTCTGATGGAACTACACAATCTGAATCGATTGTTGCTCAAGCTGTACTGTGGTGTTGGTCAGAAGCTGAAGCCGATATCATCAGCCTTTCCTTGGGTGGAGACCCAGACCCGGAGAATCCTCTTGGTTCAGAAACAGCAAATGCTGTTCGAAAGGCGTTGGAGAATGGAGTATTTGTTGTGGCTGCTGCAGGAAACTCCGGTGGGGCTGGAACCGAGGTCACTGATGTGTCCGTTCCAGCCAATGTTGACGGAGTGATTGCTGTGGGGGCGATTGAGCGCAGTGGTGACTTGTGGAACAAGACGGCGACAGGTTCGGCAACTGAGGGTGCAGAAGGAGACATTCGTGAGGAGCCACATCAGAAACCTGAGGTGGTAGCCCCAGGTGTGGGCATCATTTCCACCTCCTCGACTGCATTGGCCATCCCGTATTCAAGCAGTACCGGCACGTCTGATGCGACAGTCTTCGTGACCGGCGCTCTGGCTCTTATCTTAGAGCGGCATGGATCAGATTTGACTCGCGCAGGTATTGATGCCGACCGTGCAGACATCGATTTGGTCAAGCAAGCCCTTGCGGATTCATGCGTCAGAAGTGATTTGCAGGGCGACTCGCACCACCTCCGCTATGGCTACGGTTCTCTTGACGCAATTGCCTGGGAAAGGGCAGTAGCAGATGCGATTTCTGCACGCGGGCCGGAATGAGCATACGATATCATTGGATGAAATTGATATTATTATTTGATATAAACGGGTGATTATGATACTCTGGTAGTATTTTTACAGTATTCACTACAAAATATCTCAAAACCATAAGATATTATTAGTTAATTTTGATACTCCCACAATTGCAGTGGTGGGGGCTGTTATATGGAAAGCAGTGATGGGGGTGCCTTGACGGAGTTGTCAAAATGGAAGAATCACACCGCCGAAAGAGCCTGCTACTGAGCCTTCTCTTTGTATCGAGCATGTTGATAGGACTCGTTGGAGTAGTCCCGACAGCAATGGCCAGTAACGAAACTCAGGCTGGAACAATAAGTGGCCCTGAAACATGGACTGGAACGCACACTCTTACTGGAGATGTGGTAATTGCTGCTGGAGCCACACTCATCATTCAGCCAGGAACTACTATCACCATGCCCAATGGGACTCACATCGATGTTAGAGGCGCAATGTGTGCTGGCGACGTCGCTTGTGGTGCTAATGGGATGGCCAGCAATAGCAGCCGTATCATCTTCAATTGGAATTCACCGGCTAATGATCAGGCCAACGGCTCGTGTTACGGGTTGTTCCCGATAGGTGGTTCACCTCAGCACTGGAATAGAGACCCTTCTTGTTATGAGGGAATTTTGATGCGTAATACCGTCGATATTGGTATGACCAAGTTGAACCACGTCACAATCAGTAATGCCTACGGAATGCCACGCTGGGTCAATGAAATAAATCAGGTTCGTTATGGTGCACTTGTTCTAGAAGGTGCAAGCCCTACAATCACGGGCATCAAATTCACTGACATCAACACTACCAGCCTGCTGGTTCTCGACCTTGCTGCACCTACTATTCTTGGTGGGGAATTCACCACAGGGAAGGATGCGACTGAACTGGTTGGCTCAGCCATCCAGTCATATGGTGCAGGTAGCGCTCTAAGCCCACTAATCATCAACTACGCCATCTTTTCTGGAACTAGCAATGGCTGTGCGCAAGAAGACGATGGTCGTCACGTGCTTTGGGGTGAGAAGTCGTTTGTCGCCATCACCGGAGCAGTAGTCGGTAGTGCCGGCGCCTCAGCTGGTGACTATGGTATGAGATTCGATGACTCGGCGGGTTTTGTTCGAAATTCTTACTTCCATACCGATTGCAACGGAGTGGACCTTAACGACAAGCGAGTTGTCGGAAATACTCCGTACCAGATGTTTGTAGAAAACAATCAGGTTACCACCGAGGAACGCTCACCACTTACCGCATTCAATCATGCATGGGTGGCCTTCAACAACAACATCATCGAGGGCGCAAGCGATGGTTCTGGCATTCAGATTTCCTCGTCAGAAGTTGAAATCAACGGAGGCACAATTGGTCCAATTGGTGGGTGGAATGGAATCTGGTCTATCGGCGAATCTGATGTATCGGTAATTGGCACATCAATTCAGGGCACTGCCAAGGAGGCAATCATCGCAGGCGAATACCATTATGGTGACGGTGGTTGGAGTGGAATCCCAACACCTCAGAAGAATCGAATGTACATGAAGAATGTCGACATCAGCGGCACTGGTGGGGAATGCACGAGTGAGAAAATTTGGCGTACCATCATTGGACCTAGCGGCGAGGAATTTACCTGCCCTGCTATCCACGCTTATCGCACTTCATTGACCTTGATTGACAGTGATGTGAATTGGGGAGGTACTGATGCAGACGTCATCCGTGCGATTGGTTCCATCCTCGATGTGCGCGATAATGACTTGAACGGCTCTGGTATCGGCGCTCGTATTGTCAATCACAATACTTGGCCTGGACCAGACTACGGCAGCCTTGCTTTCTTCTCTATGAACCGCTGGTCTTCCAGCATTCAGCAAGGGTATAACATCACCAAGAGTAGCGTAACTGTGCAGTCTGAATCCATTCAGAATACTGCTCCCGGAGTTTACCCGGTCAGCCTTTCTTGGCCTGACACAGAGGCGAGTGACGAATCCTTCAATGGTTGGAACTCTGCGGTATATTTGACTCAGTCAAAGGTTTGGCCTCCGCAAGAATTCCCGTTGGCCATGGAAATCGTCAACAATTCGACGACCTTCACCTTCGCCAACCTTACCAATTTGGATAACTCCAAGATTTTCATCGACACATCTCCAGTGATGTGGGCAGTGCAGATTCGCAAGGCCGAAATCGTTCGCTTCAGAACCATTGTCGATGGTGTTCGCGTGAGTGATGCTTCGGTGTTGATTGAGGATGCACACGGCAGAGATTTGTATTCTCTGACTACTGATAGCCAAGGCTGGACGCCTGAAATATCGTTACCGAGCGACTTCCACTTAGATTTCCGTGGACTGCAAGGTGGAGATAATCCAGATGGTTTCGCCACCGATGCACTGGAGAATTCGTGTTCTGATGGCGTGGATAATGATGGAGACCTGCTCTATGATGCGCAGGACCCAGATTGTGCACAGGGAGCAGGAACTCGCGAGATGTCGAAGTATTACGTGACCGCGTATCGTTTCGGTAAGGGATACAAGAATTACAACTTTATTCTGGCTGACCAAACCGGAGTACTTGCTGAGATTGTGGCTCTAGAAAATAAGGCTCCGAGCATTACTATAACTCATAATGACGGCCATTCGTTCAAGCGTGTCATCAATTTCACTGGCTCCGCCCACGACGGTGATTGGGCTGGTATCTATGGCTCCAATCAGATGGACGATGAGGACCGCAACACCCTTGCTCAGTGGGATGAACAGGGTATCGTAGAACAGGTGCAGATCAAGGATCCATTCACCAGTGATTGGGTTGATATGCGATTGGCCGTTGACACTAGCAACTCTGGTGGAGAGGTGACATACAATAATCACCCATTCCGCAATTGGTACTTCTCGTACGACATGAGTGACCAGCCGGAAGGAGACTACACCTTTGAGTTTCGTTCCTTTGACGGTATCGACTACTCTCCGATTATCACTCGTACTATCAAACTGAACACTGAACCGCCGACAATTTGGGTGGATTCACCTGCTGATGGCACCGTCATCGAAGACGGTATCGTCCACTTCTCAGGTCGTGCCAGTGATGCCTACAACGGAATCTTTGGCTCGGATATCGGTTCAGTATGGTTCGATGTGAGTGGCCCGAATGGATACTACACTAATTTCGAGAAGCCCGGTGGCCAGTCCTGGTCGGCTGATTGGGATGTTGTGTATTTGGATTCGGGAGCCTATGATGTCTCAGTTTGGGCTTCTGATTCGTCTTTCTGTATTCAAACACAGGGTGAGTGCAACGCTGTGACTCTGAGTCTGACTATCGACAATGACAACGCATTTCCTTGGGTATCCCTGCTGAGTCCGTACGATGGGCAAACCATCACTTCTAGTGAGAACACACTGCTTTCAGGCGTGGCTCGGGATACCGATGGTCAGGTCACTAAGGTTGAGATTACCATCCTTGACATGCAGCAACCCACTGAAGACGGATATCTGGAAATGCCCGAAGGCCCACACAGCATCGTGACCAACATGCAGCCGAATGGTGGATGGGCAGTCGAGTGGGATACGAGATACCTCCTTCACAACTTCCACTATTTGGTGCAGGTGCGCTCTTTTGATGGATGGAATTACAGCGATATTGCGCAGGCGGAGATTATCATTGATAACCCGCCAGATGCAGATAACCACCGACCGATTTTCAACAGCAGTTTGTGGTCTGAACTCTACCGAATCGGCGAAATACTGATCTTCTGCGAAGATGGCAGTACCGCTCAGAATCGTTGTGGAGATGGTGCATACGTCGACCTATCGATATTCTTCACTGACGAGGATGGAGATACGCTTCAGTACTACGTATTGGATGACGAGCAGATATCTGCCGACGACCTTTACGATGAATTGATTATGGTCGACGTTAATGGTCGCGCCAACTACAATCCTCTGTTGATGTCTTTCCACGACCCAAACATGGATTCTTGGGGATTGCAGGGTGTGATTTTCTTCGCTATTGACCCCGACGGGAGTAGAGCGTATTCTACACCAATTGACTTTGTGATTCAGCCGGTTTCCTTCTCGTCTGAGAGGGTTGATGATGGAGCAATTTCTCAGGCAGCAATGGCTGTGTTCAACGGAACTGGGCGCCCAACAGAACTTGTTGTAGCAAAAACCGCCTCCGGACTTTTCCTCAATTCAACTGAGGTTGGGGATGATGGTAAGTGGACGCTTGGGCTACCTGGAAACCGTATGGACCGCGGCTACAATACCATCGTGTTTGAGTACGGTGGCAACCAGATGCCTACTTATGATGACAATGTCGTCATCGTCGGATCTGTCGATGACGGAAGCGCAAGCTGGCTGGTTACCACACTCATTGTATTGGCAGTCATCGTTGCTCTTGCGGCTGCTGGAGGCGTTTTCATGTATTTCTTTGTTGAATTCGAAGATGAGGAGGACGAGGACGACCTCGAACCTGAGGAAGAGGAAGACCCGTATGCTTGGGCTAAACAGTCACAGCAGGCCAGCGCTGCTGGCGCAATTGCAGGTCAAGCAGCTCAGCAACAGAGTGCAACTGAGGGTGCCAGCCAAGTCCAGCAAGGCTATCCTGGTTGGCAGTGGGATGCGGCAACCAACGAGTGGGTGCCGGACAACAAGCAGTGACCCAAGTGACCTTGAGGCATATCTTAGGGTCCAACAACCATGAGTTTGAAAGGTGAGCCGACAATGAAGGGTATTCAGGGGTGATGAGTTGGTTCATCTAAAACCGGGTGTGCAGGAACGCATAATGCTGCACCTTCGCAATTATGTCGATTACTCTGACTCTGTTGAGGTGCCTTTTGCGCTATCACAGATGGGAATTGCCAACGCAGTTGCAATTGCCCGCTCAAATGTGCCTCGAGCGATTGCAGGTTTGAAGGACTCAGGTCTACTCATAGAGAGGCAGGCCCACGTGCGCGGGGTCAGCAGGAAACGAAAGGCGTACTTCCTCACAGATACTGGAGTGGTTCAGGCGGAGGAAACCTGGAAGTTACTCGCCGAGAGTCCAATACGGCTTGTTGACGATGATGGGGTAACTCACACAACCACGCTAGCCGGTTCAATTGAGATGGCTGACTTCAATATGCGTCCAGTAGATGTGTTGCGTTATGTCGACGACAATGGCATGCTCGACCTGAGGGTACTGAATGAGGACCTGATACTGAGGGACCTTTCCAAACATGTGGAGAAACAGTTGGTTACGACGTTGGGAGATTTGCCTCGCACTCGTTCCTTCTTCGGCCGCGAACAGGAGATTGAGAACATCGAGGATCTGCTCGAGGCTCGCTCGACTTCGCTGTTGTTGCCCGGAATTGCCGGTATCGGCAAGACAGCGCTCGCAGGAAAAATCATCGAGATTTTTACCCACAAGCGAAATTTGCTCTATCATCGATGTCAGGATTGGGAGGGGAGCAGAGCTTTCCTTGAGTCATGCGCTGAATGGCTTTCAGCAATAGGTGACGATGGCCTATCGGATTACCTCTCATCAACCGCTGTGCCACAGCCCGCTGTGGCGGTGAACATCATCGTAAGTGCACTTGAGGAGGTTCCAGCTCTCATCGTGGTTGATGACTTGCACAAGGTCAGTGATGAGGTGTTATTTGCAGTCATCCGAGGTATTTCGCAACGCATGAACGAAATGGACGAGTTCGGCTTCGTGATGTTTAGTCGCTCATTCAGGCCCGTGGTTCCTCTCAAGGACGCAGAAGGCAACATCTCGACACTGGTCATGCCTGTTGAAGGACTAGACCAGCGGTCCTGCCGATTACTGCTTACCGCAATGCCTGAAATGGACACTACAACTTTCCTCCACATCTACACGTTGTCGCGCGGGCACCCTCTGGTTCTGCAATTGATTAACCGAGGTTCTGTTGGAAGCACATTCCACGAGACGCTTGAGAAGTTCGTCGAGCAGGAGATATTCAGTAGACTCACTGGTGCTGAAAAGAGTGTATTGGGTGCTATTGCCATCTATCGTGAACCGATGCCTCTTGAAGCGATTTCCAACCATGGAGTGCAGACAGATGTTCTCGATGACCTAGTAGAGAAGGGATTGGCTCGGCAGGCTGACAGTGAGACCTACGATGTCCACGACCTAATTCGCGAATTCCTATTGCGAACTCTCGATGAAAAAACTCGGCAGGAGTTGCACGTTGCAGCATGTGATTGGTATCGCGAGCACCATAACGAACCCGAGCAGAAAGTCGAACAGATTTACCATCTTCTGAATTGTGGAGATACCGACTCTCTTGGAAATGCCCTCGACGAATTTGGTCGTGATCTACTGAAGGGTGGTCACGTTGAGTTGATTGGTTTGCTTGCGGGCCTAGATAGCAGTAGTTTCGCACCGCTGACTTGGGCGAATATTCTCGAAATTCGTGGTGACATTCTGTCCATGCAAGGCAAGTGGGCTGAAGCTGAGGAAGAATATGGTGAAGCAATGCCCATCACAAGAGAGAATGGTGCGCGTGATGGCGAGGCACGTTTGCTTTCATCCACCGCTGATATCAGTGTGCAACGGGGTCAGTTGGACCAAGCATTGGAGATGCATAATCAATCTTTGGAGATATTCATTGAGATTGGTGATGCGATTGGTGCTGCCCGAACCTACAATAATATGGGTCATATTTTCCGGCATCGTAAGGATACTCGTAGTGCATTGGAAGTCTATGGTAACGTTGAGGAGCTACTTGAAAGTGAATCTGGCCCTGAATTGACTGGCGCCCGCATCAAGTTGGCCGCCGCATTCCTAGAGATGGGCGAGATTGACAGAGCCAGAGAGCACGCACTTACCGCCTTCGATGAGACTGAACAGAGTGGCGATATCTCACTACACGCTCGAGCAAGAGCAGTCCTTGGTCGCATGTACGCACGGTCTGGCGACCCTGATTTGGCCCTCCATCATTACTCTGAGGCATTGGAGCAGATGGCAGACGAAACAGACCAACATTCCGCAGTTGAAGTCAGGATAATGCTTGGGGAGATATTGGTGGATGCAGGTCGTACTGAAGATGCTACTGAGCACTATTTGGACGGTTTGGCGATGGCAGAAGCCAACGACCTTCGTCTGCTAATCGGAGAGTTGCTAGCTCGGCTGGGCGAAGCCGCTCCCGAAAAGCACGAGAGAATGGATTACTTGCAACGGGCGCTTACTGTTTTCAGAGAACTTGGCGCTAAGGAGAGAATGCGTGAAGTACAGAATTCCGTTCACAAGTCCATCATGGGCCGCTGATCAGAAGTCCGGATGCTCTTCTGTCACCGTGACTTGCCCTGCCTTGAGCACTACCCACACTGTATCCACTCCTGATAGACTGATACTACCGCTATGAGAAGTCGCTGCAGCACCACTAATCGGTTGGCGGATTTGCTTACTACCACCAGCATCGGTGATGAATACTGCCTCATCATCAAGAATCAACTGCAGTTGCAGACTGCTTGAAGTTGAAATGTGTAGTTTCACCGGTTCGGAGTAGGATGCGTTTGCATCCAGTCTTGCAGCCTCATCCGCTCTTTCCACAGCCGCTGAAATTGATAGCAGATTGTCTTCCATCGCGTTGTCCGACCACCGCTCCTGTGTTGCAACCTCAATGTCCCATATCCACAGACTGAATGTTGTAAGGAAGAGAAGACCGAGCAGGAATGTGAACACATAGCCCATTTCGGTTGCCGCAGCACTCTCGTCATCGGCTAGACGAGTCAATTCTCTCCTTGCCATCAGGACTCACCTCGTGTTGATTGGCTTGAGAGTGATGAATACTGCAGATTGAACATGACTTCCCCACCTCCAGCATGGTACACCATCTCAGACATAGATGGGTTGAGTTGCACCCAGCCAACGTAGTCATCAAGCCTGTCCAATTGACCTGGGAATGTCAACCAATCTGCTGAGAATGTCAGTTCACTGCTAGCTTCTGCAGCCACAGCGGCCCCATATGGTCCATCCCAGCCCATTCTTACCTGCCAAGCGTTGGTCGAGACCAATTGTTCTCTACATTCGAGCTTTAGCACGATTTCCATCGCACCACCTCCACTCACTGAATCTTTCGTCGGCATCAAGACCGGGATTGTTGCTGCAAGTCTCGGTCCCGGACCTTCTCGTGTTGGAGGTGATATGATGATGTCCGGTTGGTATTCGGGGTGATTTGTACCAACAAATCCTCCTCGGGTAGCGATTTCAAGATTTGAAACGCTTGAATCGAAAACGTAGGATAGTCGCGGCAGGTGTAGCGCCCAAGCCACGCCAAGTATTGCTTGCGGGTCATCGCCAACCTCTCCCCGTATCTGCACAGAGAAGCCAAAGGGGTGGGTGCCATCGGCCCAAGAAGATCTGACATCATGGTCCTGCATGTAGGAGATGTCCTTCCATGGTAGCAGGGCATCCATCCATCCTGACGCGTGCAAACTGATGATGACGCAGCGGTCATCACCGCCTTCCATCACTTCGGCTTGCCCATCGTCTCCGCTGACTAACCAAGCACGCAGCGGACCTGCGCCAATCGATGCAGCCAAATCGAAGGAACCTGTGACCGTATCTGAAAGGGCTATTGACACTCCATCGGTTGTCTGTACCAGTGTCCCGCTCGATTGGTTAGAATCAGCGATACCCCCTGAGATGTCCCAGCCGCTGATGAACGATGCTGGCTGCAACAGCAAACTTACCTCACCTGTGCTCGGATTTGCCGAATCACCCCCGCTAGTTGGGACCTCAAAGTCCCATTCACCACCACTGGTTCTGCCAGTATCACTGGCTGGGATGACATCCATACTTCCCGGACGCCATCCATCAGCAGCAGCTGAAGAGCCACCGACAGTCGTTGAATCGGTTAGCCAGTGAACTCTAATCGGCCCGTTTGCCTCAATCCAACTGGATGCATCACCATCCCATGAGATGCGCAGTGAATCGAGAGCAGAGATAGTCTGGTACAGCCCATTGATTCTCGTAGTCACGGTAGTGGTGGCGAGATTCTCGATAAGCAGGCTACCGTCCATTGCCGGTGGGAGGTAATTGTGGCCACTCCAGGAACCCTGTTGGTCTGGCCAAGCAATGCTGCCGGGACCGCTACCGTCCAAATCTGCTGCATTTCCGGTGGCGATTACCATTCGAGCGGGCGATGAGGTGATGAGCGCTAACCTCTCAGAAGTTGATGCAGAGATGCTGCCGGTCCACGAATGGATGCTGGAAGAGGCACTGGGTGGGTGCGATGAAACACTGTGCACTGATGAAGTCCCACTACCACTTCCCGACGAAGTTTCCCAAGAAACATCGAAAGGCTGCTCAGAGATGAGGTGAATGAGATGTTGCCCCTCAATCAGTGGAACAGTCCATGACCTGCCGTTGTCAGCGTATGAAGGGGTATCAGGAGTGACTAGCATTGCCCCTCCATCTCCTCTCCAAGCAATGACTCTGACGGCTCTTTCACTGTGCACCCATGCTTCTCCAGCGGCACTGGTCACTCCCGTCTGCACCCAGACGCCATCAATTGGCATTCTGTAGGTCGTCTCTGTCACACCTTGCTCAAAAGTGAGGTCATAATTTCCCAAACCAGATTCGATTGAGGTGTAAGATGTTGCACTGAGAGTCAAGTTTGCCATCGGAATCCGATGGTGGAATAGCGCTTCTGCACTGGCGCGAAGGTCGGTCACGCACATTGTCTCGACTCCATATTGTGGGTATTTTATGCGGATATCATCGTCGAGGTCGAGTGCCCCCTCTATTCTGAATTCGCTGTCCTGCTGAAGGGTCGCCGAATACCATGTCCCACCATGCAGCATGCTCCAACCGAGAATACCGGTATGCGGTCGCACATCCATATTCGCCTCATCGCCAATGACTCCAGACTCTGAAAGTCGCGTGGTTTCCGCTGCGAAATCCTCCATCTGAGCCCCCATCGTCTCTCGCTCGACGGCTCCATGCAACTCATCGATGAGCGGCATGATGGTTACCATCATTCCAGAGATGATGCTGATTACCCCTGCGAAAAGAAGAACTGTCGCAATGGTGGCTGACACCGCATCATCGTCTCGTTCACGTCGAATCAGGTAACCACCACCTGCTGCATCACTACATCGAGGTGGATCGAAGCATCAGTTGGATGCATCGTCATGCCCTCGCTGCCAGATAGACGGCCGTAGGGACCAAAGCCGACGAAATCATCGAGAGTGTCTGTGACACGATTCAACTCAAAGTTCTCGTTCCAATGGTGGAGGTAACGCGGTTCTCTGGTTGATTCACCGGGGAATGTCATCTCAATCCTCAGATTGCGTGCGGAATCGTCGAAGAATGATATTTGACCTTGGCTAGTAATTTCGATGCGATTTAATGCTGAATCGATAGAACTGCTCGTTTCGATATCCAGCAGGACGAGGCTGACACGAGATTTGCCGTCGAGCATCTCGTCGAAGCCGAGTCTCGGATATGCTTTGACTACAAGTGGCTGATTGGGAAGTTGCTCCACCCTTGCACCATTGATGAGGTCAATGTTGAACGGACCATCCTTGAGTGGAGTGGAAAGTCGCATTCCATCCAATACTGTCTGAATCTGCCTGTGAATCACTTCTCCACTGCTATCTCTCACCTCGATACGGAACCAGTCTGACAGTGAAATGTTGACCTCGTGTTCGCCGCTGCCCGATATCGTCCATGATTCGTTGGCGATAGCGGTGGTGATCTCCACGCTGGCCGGAGTTCCGTTTAGAGAGGTGACGTTGATGGTTCCAGCATAGGACAGCACCACTACTCTGTCGTTGCCGACCAAGTCCGCAGAAACGACCCAAGTCTCGGCACTACCCAGCGGAGCAATTGAGTTTGCTAACTGTGATGATAGAACAACAATTCCACTACCTTCTGGTGCATCAGCAGCGATGAGCACTCGGTCGTTGAATTGGGTCGCAGCAACGCTTCCAGCCACCCACTTTCGGTTATCAGTGAGGTCCTCAAGGAAGGGTTGCATAACTAGAACGACACCGGCCATCACAGAGATTACCATAGCCAGCAGCATGGTCACGCCGATTATCTCCGAAACCGCCCTCAGGTCGGGCGATTCGCGGGTGATGAGGGCGGGGCGCACAAGGCGAAATGGGTGCGTCCGTTCTTATTGGTTCGCCATCACACCTCCTAACGGGAGGTGTCTTGAAATAATCACATTGCAGGGATTCATTCAGCGACAATTCGCTCTGAACCTGACTGTCCAAGTACATGGCTGAACTCAGGGCCGATTTGAGTGGATATTCGCATGTCTCCGGACCAATCTTCCAATGCGAATAGCACCTCACTTTCAGCCATATGTGGGGCGTTATTTTTCTCGGATAGATGGCACAAAACGATGGTCTCAACATCGTCGGATACAACCTCAGTCAGAATCTCGGAGACTTGTTTATTCGACAGGTGGCCTCCGCGGCCAGCAATTCTCGCTTTCAAAGAGGGTGGATAGGGGCCTAGAGCCAGCCGTTTTGCGTCGTAATTTGCCTCGATTGAAATGTGATTGCATCCATGTAGGTGACCAATCAATTCCTTTGTCGCAGAACCGAGGTCAGTCACTACTGCTCCCCGCGCCCCGCGCCGGTCGCTGAAGATGAAGCCAACATTCTCTGCTCCATCGTGTGGAATTGGCACTGGTAAGAGTGAGATTTCATCCCCAAATTGCAGCCTTTCCAGTGCTTCAAAGATTTGGCATTGGTTGACAGGGTCCAGACCCAATCCCGCGCAGGTCGTAAAATTGGCATGAATGTCTGCGCCCCATCGCTTTTGGAAGATGGCTGCACCCTGTCCGTGGTCAGTATGGTGGTGGCTTAGTACAATGGCGTCAATTTCATCTGGTTTCACGCCAATTGTTGCAAGTCTTTTCTCCATCTGACGGCCGCTGAATCCGCAGTCGATTAGCACCTTGGTTTCCTCGGTTGAAAGCAGCGTGGAATTACCGCGACTGCCAGTTCCGAGGTGGGTAATCTCAAGCGCCATTGCAACCGTATCGCATCCGCTCCACGACATACCTTGAATCAACCGCTTCATGACAGGCATTCAAGGCCATTTTTGCACACTCTGCTGCGTTCCGTGGACGGTTGGCGTCCGAACGGTGCTCCATCACCATCATAAGCGTATGAGATTCGACAGAGAGTGTGGGTTACACCCACAGGTGGCTTCATGCGTCGTAAGCAGACTGCACTTCTGATTTCTCTCCTCATCATTGGTGGGATGGTATTCGTCTCACAGATTCGACCGAATAGTGGTGTTGAATCCACTCACCCAGGCGATGCTACTGGTGGAGGGCCTCCGATTACCGACTATGACAAGGACGGTATGCCGGACCTGCATGAAGAGGCTTTCAGCGAGGCGATTGAACTATCATTGGGAGACCGTTCAAAGACGATTAATGGCCTCGATTGGCAGAATGGCTCTGACAATAGCAGCGACTTCGATCTCGATGGATTAACCGCCTTGATGGAATTTTGTTGGCCTTACGACCTTGATTCCTGTTTTACCAGCAACCGTACCAGCCTACCAGGAAAGCCACCTTCACTTTCAGAAACCGGTCTGCGCTGGTTCCTCGACCCTCGTGTGGCTGATACAGACGGCGATGGTCTACCCGACGGATTTGAGGTAGCTATGTGCATGGGTGAGACTGGTTACCTGAATGAATCCCATGTCTGGACCTGCCTCGCTTTTGACCCGTTGAATTCTACTGATGGTGACTTGGACTCAGACCGCTGTCCAGACTTGACTCTTGGCTGCGGGGATGGCTTTGATGTGGACCGAGATGGTGTCATTGAGCAACATGAATTCTACACCAATGCGGAGGAATATTCGTGGGGTGCACCTGACAACTGGACAACTGAGTTCGATGGGCTGCGCTGGGGTGAGCGGCCAACCGGCGATGACGGCTGGCTTGGAACCGACCCGATGCGCAATGATTCGGACTACTATCGCTGGGTTGGTAATCGCGCGCTCGCGCAAACTCAGAAGGGCGACGGAATCGAAGATGGCTGGGAGGTATTCTTTGGCCTAGACCCGCGTAACCGAAGCGATGCGATTCGCGACAATGACCTCGACGGTTGGGACTACAACCGCGATGGTGCGGTATCACCGGACACTTCTGGGGCTACCATTGCTCTGGGTGAGGCATTCAGCAATCTCGAGGAGTACATTGTTTACCTCGATGATGGTAATTGGGTGACTGCAGGGGTCAAATCGGTATCACACGGAATGAGCGGAGAGGAAGTTACAGTTCTCGACCAAGGCTCTGACCCGATGATATTGCATCATGACGCGCATTCGTTATCCGCCGATGATGAGAACGAATTACTCTATGTCGGCACCCGTCGCGGAGTCACTCTGATTGATACGATTGCAGGGACTTCCACTCATCTTGAATTACCTGCTGGGGTTGACCTTCTCGATATGTATCGATGGGAGGCTGGAAGTAGCGATGGACTGCTATTGCTTGCAACTACCGCCGGCCTAGCCACATATTCACTGGAATCAGATGGCACCATTGGGCCGATGATTGATGAATACGAAATGGAAGCAGTCGAAATCATAGCTCCTCTTATCACCGGCTCCGGTTCTCTGGATATTGTTGCAGCCGGGGCAGACCAGATGACTTGGCGAATCATCTTGGATGAGCAGGGTCGGATTGACGCGGTCAGCACTGTCGATCAATTGACGATGGCTCTGCAAACTCAGAACAACACCACAGTTCAGGCATTTGCCCATGCGGTGGTACCAGGTGGTGGGACCCATCTCTTCGTAGGCACTAATCGAGGGTTGCTGATGGCAAATAGCACTGACCTTGCCGGTGGCTTCGCGACCAGTTGGATATTCGATATCACCAATGCAGAGGACTACGTTGCTCCTGCTGACATCTACGTAATAGCACACTCCGCGAACGTGCGCAGTCTTGTTGTCGATGGACCTCGTGATAGTAATGGTGAAATCACATCTTCACAGGTATTGTGGGTTGGCACAGCCGGTGGAGTGCATCAATTCGACTTACTTGTCGGACCCGCAGACCCCCTATCTGGATTCAATCGCGAAGGGATGCACCACACTGGGGAGGAAGATGCGAACGATGTGTACGATATCCTGCCACTCGGTTCCGAAGTCGTGATTGGATCACAATGGGGTACTTGGGTTCTGGATGGCGACCATGGCTTCGTTTCAGGTCTAGATGTAGACCATACACGAATCCCCGGCAAGATTGCTGACCTCGCAGTCCTTGACATCAACGGCGAGGTCACTCTTTTCGCCGGTCTCGACCCCGGTCGTTACGCCAACTCGATACTCATTGACCCGCTCTCCAACGACTCTGACGCTGATGGAATGCCTGATGGCTGGGAGTTCGCTTTTGGATTGGACCCAACCGACCCATATGACCGGGACGATGACGCCGATGCAGATGGGGTGAACTTCGACCCGGATGTTGACGATTACTTTGACAGGAGTTGGACCAATCTCGATGAGTTCCGTTACGTCGCCATAACGCCTGAGGGCTGGAATAGCACCGACCCACGCGTAGCGGACACAGATGGTGACGGCCTGTACGACGGAGTAGAGTATTGGGGCTTCTTCCTTGAAGAGACCAATTTCACCTGCTATTATCTCAACTCAGAATACGTTTGTGACGAGGATATCGGCAACGCCGCACGACAAGTCTACATCGAGGGATGGCAGAACTCTGGATCTGGAGGTGGTACTGATTCCTCCACAGACCCAACCAATACCGATTCCGATGGGGATGGAATGCCTGACGGCTGGGAGATAGAATACAGGCGTTGGATTGGCTCCTCCTTCCACGGTGGCAACGAATGGTCTCTCGACCCCAATGACCCGTCCGATGCAGATGACGACGCAGATGGTGACGGACTTGACAACCTCTGTGAATACAAGTGGCAGCTCGTTCTTGATGAAGCCAGATTGAATGGGCTTGCTAGTCACAACGAGAGTTCAGATGCGGCACAGGATTGGGTTTCTACCGACCCGAATTTGAAGGACTCAGATATGGATGGGCTTCCAGACGGATGGGAAGCTCGATACTCCTGCGTGTGGAGCATTCAGAATGTTGGCATCAATCCTCTCAACGGTTCTGATGCATTCAACAACCCGGATGGAGATGGATATGACATCGACCACGATGGAGTATTGCAATCTGGTGAGCAGTTCAACAATTGGATGGAGTACTACATTTCCACTCTGATAATGCTTGGTAACGTCAGCCAAGATGGCGCTGAGATGCCGCACTCCACTGACCTTTGGGATTCTTCGTGGACTAGTTCCGCAAACGAGCCCTTTGGCACCACCGTAACTGGTGAAGTCCTTGCTGATACACCCTATGCTCCATTCGAAGACAGAGGCAGCAGTGACCCATTGAACCGTGACACAGACGGGGATGGAATGCCTGACGGCTGGGAAGTCTGGTTCGCGCGATGGGATACCTTCGTTGAGAATTGGACCATGAATCCCGTCAATGAATTGGATGCCTCAGGAGACCCTGATGGAGATGGCATGACCAATTGGGAAGAGTACAACAGCATCGATGCGAATCGTTCTGAGACTGACCCTGAGAAGACTTCACCACAGTATTACGTAATTGTGGCGCAGGGGCAGGCTGTCCTACAGGTGTGGAATGCTGCTGGCAGTATGACATCTTTCGGCGCATTTGTCAATGATGCTCAGGCGAATAGCAGCGGATGGACCTGCGACCCGAATAATCCAGACAGCGATGGTGATGGTATGCTGGACGGCATCGAGGTTCTGTTCACCCAATGGAATCAGTCCGACGCGACTTGGACACTCAATCCACTGGTTGCCGGTGATGGCCATTACGATGCTGACAAGGACGCACTCACCGACTTGCAGGAACTCAATCTCTCCGTGCAGAACCCAGTCAATGGGGGCCTAGCACCGCCCGATGCTCCGAAGATGTGGGAAGAGGCGATTGCGCTGAATCAAGGAGCAGCCACCGCGCGTGTGTATTCGATGCTATTCAACAAGCAGGGCCGCGCCCTGATTGCTCTGCAACAGTTCAGCCTCTGGCAGCAGACAGGCATTGCCATGCCGCTGCTACAGACAATCATCGGTATCACTGACCCTACTAATAATGACACAGATGCCGATGGCATGATTGATGGATACGAGTATTGGTTTACAGAATGGGATCTCGACGGCAATCGCTGGCAGATGAATCCTCTAACCGATGAGGACGTCGGAATTGACAGCGACAATGATTCTTGGGATTGTAACCGTGATGGTCAAATCGACGACAATGAGACCTATGACAATCTCAAGGAATATCAAGCGAGAATCTACGGACGCTACGATCAGAGATTTACAATTCCGGCTTCCTTCGGGCTGATTGACTATGGTGATGACGCGATGACCGCGTTCCAGCAAGAGAATCAGATGTCCTATGGAGAGGCACGAGGTGCGTTGCACGATATGTTCGTCAGTAAGAACGTGATGAGTTCAGAGAGAATGCTGAAGATAAACGAAGCATATTCTGACAATTGGAATCGAAGTTTGTTAGGCATTAGTGACCCCACTCACCCGGATAGCGACCTAGATGGCATGCCTGATGGCTGGGAATACTGTTATTCCCGCTATATGGAGGTCCAGCCAGTCAACACTTGGCGTTGGACCCTGAACCCGGTGAATCCACTCGATGTTGACTATGACCCTGACGAGGATGGGTGGTTTGACCGCACCTCTGCCGACATACCAGCACCACAAGGTACCTGGTCCCAGCGTTTGTTCTATCCTGGCTTGGTCGAGGACCAGATTAGCCCCGGCAACGGCCCATTATTCTTCACCAATTTTCAGGAATGGGAATGGGGGACAATCCCAATTTCCAACGACAGCGATGTCGATTCTGTCAAGATGATTCACGTTGGCCAAGGCAATAACACCGTCTCCTATCACCGCGATTGGAACTTCACTGATGGTCGTGAGGTGTACAAGTATGGAACCAATCCCGGTGACAATGACACCGACGGCGACATGCTGCCTGACTTCTACGAATATGGTTTAGGCTGGAATGAAACCAATGACAACTATTCTTCATATCGCCATGTCAGTGTGGTCTGGGAGGATTTTGGTTCGACCAAGAAGCCTCTAAATGTCACGATTGGAGGCAGCGGGCTCGTGTTCGCCCGCCCGAATTTTGATTGGGTGTGGGCAACCTTTGACCCCCGAGACCCTGCGGACGCAGTCAACGATTACGACAATGATGGCGGTTGGGACTGTTCAGGCCCCACTTGCAACTACATTCCCTACAATAATTTCCAGGAGTTCTTCGGCAATACTACTCTGACCAGCGCGACGAATGTACGCAGTACTCCGTTACTCTACAATGGCCAGCAGATTACCGAATGGTGGCAGTTGCGTGCGTGGTTGCTGCACATTGCTGAACCCGATGATTTGTATGCGAATTATTTCCGAATGTATCGTGTTAACTACACCGACGATAGGTACGCCCACATCGTCAATGACCACGACACGGATTACATGGTGCTGAACCCAAGCGATGACACGCATTTGGTCAAGGGTGACTGGACTGATGATTATGAGCGCCGTTTCGGCACTTTCGATAAGTTCCCCGACATTGGCGCAGGCGAATACGTCTGGGGTTGGTGGCATCTCGATATGGATGGCGACAACATTGCCGATGGAACAGACCCCCTTGACTTCGATACCGATGGTGATTGGCTGAACGACTGGTTCGAGATTGATGATGACATGCTTGACGGTATTCGCGGTAATGGTGGCTCGCCAATACGCTACGATGACCGTACTACAACCGGTTGAAAATGCCACCGGGATACGGCCCTATGGGCCTATTCCCGGTGAGGGACGGTTTGATAGTCCTTGAGTGAACCCCCAACCTTTGGGGCGGACTCCTATGAGTGAGCAATCCACACGTATTGGCACCCCCCTATTGCTCGTATTGCTCATGGTGATGTCAGTTTTTTCTCAAGCCATACCAACCCCTGCAGAAGTAGGTCAACTCTCTGATGACGAAATTGCTGGCACCAGCGGCGGTACTCGTCACATCTACACTTTCGCCGACGGCAGCAGCGAGGCCATCGCTCTGTATCAGATGGGAACTCCTGCTAGGAACGTCAAGGTCGCCGTACCCCTTGGTGCGGAAGTAACCGCTGCCGAAGTCACATTGTCAGGAGCCAGTGCAACTGGATGGGCGAGCCATATCGACAACCTGCGTGTCGATTGGGAAGATGGCACCCCAATCGACGTAGATCCAAGGCAGAATCAACTGACTTTGGCCATGGGTGATTCTGAGGAGTGGTTCATTCCTCATGATTTGGATTCGCAAAGTTCCTCATCCACTGCTTGGTATGACAATGGCTCATACTCGATTCGCCAGCCTCATACCACCAACGTCAGCGAATCACGCTTCTCCAGTCAGAGAACTTTGCAGTCGGGAACCCTAGCGACCTACAATGCTGCAGTGTTCAAGTATCGTGGTATGCTATTCGCTTCGACTTGGGATTCGAATACCATCTCAAACACTGTGAAGGTGCTTTCTTCCAACAATGCATCACAGATCACTACACCACCAAACAACTCGCCGCTGCGTCCGGATTTGGATTTCACCAGTTGCAGTGGCCCCACTCCGCCAAGTTCCTGGCAGAGTTATGGTTGGAGAGACTGGGCTGTAACTGATGACGAGAGAGTCTTCGGGATATTGTCCTCATATCGAGGAAGCAACGCAGTCCAATACCATCGTGTGGTTGAGTGGGACATTCGCGACCCCTTGGCATGGAAGTGCATCGCCTCGTACGATGTCAGCACCCAATCCTACGGAGATTATACCGGGATATCGTATGATAGGACACGAGACAGCATTTGGATTAACCACAATGTCCGCAAGACGCTGGTGCAATACGAGTTCAACGGCGATGGGACCTTCACTCGAAATAGCACGGACTTCTACACCTACTTTATGTCATCAGGGCAAGTTAGAGGCATGGCTGTCCACGGGCAGATG
>CAUZSM010000004.1:0-32132 GCA_963582685.1 Candidatus Thalassarchaeaceae archaeon
CGGCGAGTCAGATCGGGGATGTGTTAGGCGTTATGAGCGCGTGGATAGCAGATGGATTCAAGCCCCGTATGCCAGACGCACCACTTGACTGGATAGAACAATTACACGGAGGTAACTGAATGGCATTTGAGAATCTGCGCGGTATTTGGTACAAGTTCCAGCAACCGGTAGTGGACAGGATGAGTGGGGTCGATCCCGCTGTGCTGACTTGGATTAGTTTGGTCACTGCTGGAATTGCTTGTTGGCTGCTCGCGACAGCAGGCAACGATGCTGCGGGAGGCTGGAGGCTAATTGCTGCAATCGTGGTCATCTTCATCACTGCAGAATTAGACGCACTCGATGGTGGAGTAGCACGCACGCACGGCAAGGTGTCGAAGTACGGAGATTGGCTCGACCACACCATTGACAGAATCGTTGATCTTGGCCTGCTTATCGCTATCGGCATGAACGCTGCTTGGATAGCAAACGAATGGCTTGGATGGGCAGCGGCCACCTTCACTTTACTCGGCTCATATATGGGTACACAATCACAGTCGGTAGGTCTCGGGCGTAATTATCGTGGATTCAGCCGTGCAGACAGGGTTGTCACCATCGTAATTGGCGCACTGATTACCGCTGTTGCTGCCATCAATGGTTGGTCTGAATTAGCCCTACCTCCAGCGATTGCTGACATCATCGGATTCAACTCACTGAACGGCCTTTCTGCTGTTCTTCTCATCTGTTTGGCCGGAGGAATGTACACCTTTATGACTAGAGCATACAGCGCTCGAAAAGCATTGCTTGCTGAGCGCTCAGACTCGGCTGAATAAACGGCCTTCTCAACCCACCTTAGGTGGGTTCTATCGGCGGCACCCTCATATGACCTAAAGATGCACGGATAATACTGAGGCTGGGCCATGAATGGGGGGCATCAACGGGCATCGATGATGATGATGACCCTGTTTTTGGGAGCCCTGATTGTGTGGATTCCACCTACTATTGCTGAGCAAAGTGATGACAGTGAATTACAAGCACAAGCGATTGATGTGACATTCGACCCTATTGGTGAACAGACCGTTGTTACATGGTTCAACGTCCAAACTTCAGATGGTTTCCTTTGGACCGAAATGCAATCAACCTACTACTGGGTATACCGCCACGATGCCCCAATCAACTGGACCATCATTCAGAACGAAGGGCTGATGCCTTTTGCTAACGTCACTGCATGTCTCTTCGGAGATTCTTCTTGCGTCAGTCCGGGCTCTCACGCTCAGCACACAGTCATCTTTCCGCTACCAGCCGGCACTAACGGCACGTTCTACTACGCTATCGCCACATGGCATGCACTCAACAATTCAGTAACTGCGAATTTCTATCACGGTGAATCCAATGTTTCTGAGGGAATATTTGAGTTGACTCAACCCGAAACCGCACCGTTCTATGTCACAGCAAATTATGACCCAATTCTTTCTGCTACAGACATTGCATGGGTGAACCTCAATTCAATCGTGCCCAATACCTTGGATGAAAGTGGGCCGAACGCGTATATGACCAAGATTTTCCGTCACGAGGATGCCGCTACCCGTGCTAACTGGCAGGGAATACCAAAGGAATTGATTGCTATTTTAGGACCAGGGAATTCCACTTATCGACACTTCATCGCACCTGAAACTGACATGGATGCTTTCTACTCAATCACCTATCAGGTTGGCATGTATGAAGACGTTCGATTCCTCGGAACTAACACACTCATTTACCCTGTACATGAAGATAATGTCTGGCCAGAACATGTTGAAGAAATCGAGGCTGAATTTTCGGCCGAATCTCTTGGTGGTACCGGTAATACCACCATCACATGGGTAGATCTTGAAAGCGAAGATGGAGAAACCTACTACATTTGGCGGTCAAGTACACAAATCAACAATACAAGTGCACCTGGAATCGAACTGATTGCTACCATGCCGAAAGGATTCGGCTTTTATCGGCATGAAGTCCCACGCGGCATTTTGGGATACGCTTACTACGCAATAACCGTCGCTGATTCTAACGGCAACCGCAATACCACAGTGCCCGTGTCTGTGACTGATAGCCTCGGTGAGAATACCTTTGACCCGTGGATTGCAGAGCCGACCGCAGTGTTCGCAGAACATCTTGGATACGGCCAAACCAGAATAACTTGGATGGACCAACTCGGCGCTGAAGGCGAGGAGTATCACGTCTGGCGTGCTGCCATCCGCCTTACCTCATTGTCCAATCTATCACTGGAAGCGACACTCGTTGCGATTATTCCTGATGGGTTGGGCACAGCCGTGGTTGACGTACCAGAATTCATGGACCGACTCTCATTTTACTGCGTGACCTCTCTAGCCCGCTATGGTCACCTATCTGCTCCGTATGAGGATACACGCTTCCAGCAGAACTGCTATGGACCGATCAACGAGGATACGCTACCACCCTCGCTTCCTTTCATGCAAGATGCATCAATGCAGCAGCAGGGTAGCCAGAAGATTGCACTGCTGCGCTGGGTCAACGACATCACTGAGAGCGATGAGATCTACCAAATCTGGGTTAATCACGAAGACCCATTTGAAGGCAATACCACCCGCACGAGTGGTGATATTCTAACAGACCCCGGCTGGGAGATGATTCTTGAACCGATTGATGCACCGTACAACAACGTCCCTGACTTCACTCGAACTATTGACCTTGTCTCTCTGCTCAACCAAACCACTTGGTATGCGGTAACCATCACTGATGAGTGGGGCAATACCAACACCCAGTACTCCATCTCTCTGAACGCGCGTCAAGTGTTGGAGGACACCACTCCACCGAGCGTGGAAATGGAGATGTGGGATGATGATGACAACGTCATCGAAGCAATGTCTTCTGGCGAATACAAACTGCGATTCACTGTGTCCGAACCATTGGCTGAGTTCCCAATCATCAATATCACGACTATGGACTACGCAATGGATGAATTTGGCGTAGTGAAATCTGGATATGCCTTCACCGCGCAAGGCTCGACAGTACGTGCTATTCCTGTCGCTGGCGAGCCACAAGTCTACTATTTCGACTTAGAGATCCTCTCTACGACGGCAACCACTGAACTTGTCATCAAAGTGATGCTGAACGACGTGTCATGGAATACTGCTTCCTACCAGATAACCGGCTGGCCGATTGATGCCGCATTGCCTACAATTGACGTGTACTCTCCATCATCGGACAGCCTCTACCTATACGGTGAGATGATTCACGTCTATGGCGCAGTAGGAGATGACGTTGGAGTCGAATCCGTCCAACTGATGTTCACCTACTGGGAGAACGGCCTCAAGCGCGAGACTGAATGGACTGATGTCGTAGACCTGACTCCAGATAATGAGGACCCGAGTACCTTGGTATTCGAGTGGTGGGAGCCTGCAGCAACTTTTGTTGACAAAGGCAACCAGCGAGTGGATATCAGAGCCTACGATGCGTCGGGCAACGAGGCTCTGTGGAATACGGTATTCGTTGTTGACAGGTGCGAGCGCACCATCGACTATGTGACAATCTGTGAAGATGATATCGCAATCCCGAGGCCTGCTGAACCTGAGCCTGTTGAGGAGACTTACTACGAAGGAGTCTACGGCATGGTATACTTGCTCGGCGGCGTTAACTTAGTGCTGCTGATTATTGTCATGCTCGCACTAATGCTTGGCAGCGGCGGTGGCTCAAAGAAGAGCGAGGGCGAAGAGGATGACGATGACTGGATGATGGAGTTCATGGGAGGCGCCGGCGGTGACCCTTCCTCAGACAATGCATTGGATAGCGCACCAGAGCAAGACCTCTCAAAGGCCAAGACGCTAACTGATGATGAAGAGGAGGAAGCTGACCCATTCGCAGCAGCTGAAGGTAAGGATCGCAAGCGACGCAGCACGAAGAAGAAGCGAGACAAGGTTGCAGAGCCTGAAGAAGAAGACGACGAGTTCGGCGACGACGACTGGGGCGACGAAGAGGAAGAAGCTCCCAAGAAGAAGCGTCGAAAGGCATCGCGCCGTTCAGTTAGGCGCAAGAAGTGACGAAGGGGATGCGCTTGTTCGGCATGGGTGAGCCGAGTCAGGTCATTGACCAGTATCGTAGATACGTTCAGGATGGTCGAATGGAAATTGCTGAAGTTATGGCCTCAGAACTATCCGAACTGTTGTATTCTGACAAAAATCGAAGCATCGGTAAGCAAAATCATCTGGTCATGGTGCTTCGAGACCTCGCAACTATTCATGAGATTCGCGGCAAATGGCTAGAGAGTGTTGCTGCTGGAACCCAACTGAACAAGGAAAGAGGCAAACTTGTCTCAATGCATCGTAGGGATCGGGACAAGGCTGGTGCGGCAGCAATTCAGGCCGAGGCTGCTGTAGATGAGATTCAACGTGGTAGGGCTCGAATGAATCAGGGCTCGCTGCGCAAGGCGCTCTCACATTTTGGTAAAGCACGCAAACTCGCACCGGGCAATATCGAGGCGGCAGCGCGACGAATCGAAGCGCGGGAGAAATTGAAAGGCACGCTACGTGGAGCAGGTAGGGATGCGTTGAAACTAGCAAAGGTGTTGCAAAAAGCCGGGCCCGTCAGCCGTATCAGTGAAGTTTTCCAACTGCAACCAGAAGGTGAAGTCAGCCATCCAGTAGCAGGATTACAGGAGGATCTCTCACGATGGCTTTCTCTTGAAATGGAATTACCTGCGAAAAGTGCTGCTTCACTGATTCAATGCAAGAAGGAAATCGAGCGGCAAATCATAGCCATCGAAGCAGGAGAGCAGGCAGCAAATGCACGCTTGCAGGCTGCCATCGAATCGCTTGAGCCGGTTGTCGATTACCACACTTATTCAACAAGCGGAACTTCTCAGTGACGCCCAAGATAAGACAACCACTTACGGCATGCTGGACACCAAGTCCAGCGGTCGCCTTGATGGACAGTTTCGTGTGATGAGCCGCCACAAGTCGGGCAAGGAGGATGCAATGAAGCGACGGCTGGCGCTCCTGCTGACATGAGTGCGCCTGTCGCCGGCGGAGCATCATCGAATGCTCGCTCTGTCTGGTCGATAGAAGAAATATCACTTGAACGACCTCGTAACGACAACAATCCTACTGCTACGCCGACGCCAAGTAGTAGAACTCCCAAAACCACCAAAACAATGGCAAGCATTCCCATGCCTCCACCATCGTCATTGTTACTGGATGGGTCGTTTGAGCCTGCCCCTCCGGTCTCATTCTCATTGCCATCGTCGACTCCATCATCTGGCCCTCCACTGGAGTTGTTACCACCGTCGTCGACATCGACCCAGGTGTTGTTGAACCACATTTCGCGAGTTTGTCCATCAGTTGAGGTAGCGATGAGGCGCAGAGTGATATTGTTGTGAACCATCTGTCGTGGCATCACAAATGTAGTGTGTACTCCAGTAGCAGACCAACTGGTCCAATCCTGCCACGGCATAGCTCCGGGAGGGTGCAAATTCGCAACTGCATCACCCATTCCAACGGTCGAATTCCATGAGAGACCATACAGGGCCACCCTGACGGTATTCTCATCCGTTTTCTTCCAATCAACTGCAACATCCCATTTTTCACCGTCAACATTTGCCTGAGCAAAAATACTCAGGTCTTCTGGTAGATTGAACGGCAGTAGTTCATCACACAGTTCAGAATCTTCGGGATAGTTGTCAATTGTGAGTCCAGTTGCAGATGCTGTAGGGCAGCCGTCCCCATCGATATCACTCCATGCGTCGATATCCAACCAAAATGCATCGCCGTTTTCTATTCTGAGGCCATCCAGTCCGGTTATCCAAGTGTAATTATCACCATAGCCATCACCGTCGGTGTCTTGGCACTGCGTGGAATCCTGAGGCAAAGCGTCTCCATTCTCTACTATCCTGAGGCCATCGGCATCGGTTTGGTAAGAATGGTTGTCACCGCATCCATCGCCATCCTCATCACGCCATTGTGTCACATCAAATGGGAAGGCATCACCTGACTCATGAAGGCGCAAACCGCTGGGGCCATCGATGTCAAAAGAATACTCGTCTCCTTCTCCGTCTCCATCTGAATCGCACCACTGATCTGGGTTAGAGACAAAGGCATCACCGTAACCTGCACCAGTAATGCAGGCTGGCCAGTCACTATCCGGATCAGACCACCCATCACCATCGGAGTCGGGGCAACCAAGCCTATCCACTGAGCTGGTGCCCCACGTCGAAACGCAACTGTCACCACCGGCACCAATCACGTTATTGTCACCATAGCCATCGCCATCGGTGTCCACCCATTGCAATGGATTGGTTGGGAAGGCGTCCTCAGCATCAAGCACGCCATCACCATCCATATCAGCCACCAAAATGTACCAAGCACCGGTGGTATTGGCCACTACCAATCCTGCGAATTCCGGTAGCATCCCAAGACCGCGCGGGATGCCGCCAATCAGCCAAGTGGAGGCTACTGTCATGTTCAGGCCATCGATGAATTCGACTTGCCCACTGAGTGATGTACCAGCGTCACCGCTGGCGACTACTATCAGACCCTGCTCTGCAAAGGTTGCTCCAAAACCCTCCTGTGCAACTTGCATCTGCAGCATCTGTTGGCCTTGTTCAGCATCCCACAAGATAGCCTGTCTATCCCATCCAACACTGAGTAGAACATTCACTTGCGGATGCCAACTGGTTACTCCAGTGTAGTTAGCGTGACTGTATGCAACTCCCAAATCGGACCAATGTGTTGCGTCGGGGTCAAGGGTCTCCCACATTCGCACATCGCCATTCTGTCCCGCGCTGGCAAGTTTGGACCCATCGGCGCTGAAGGCCAATGTCCAATGCTCGGTTTGGTAATCCCACTCACGCACCTCCATCATGGTGTGGATATCTAGAATCGATACTTTGCCAGCAACCCCAGTGCTGTTCACGTCCTGAGTCCATGACATGGCAAGATAATCACCTAATGGATGCATGTCAATGCGACCGAACTTCTCAAACGGATGATTGCCATCTATTCGCCAAACCCACTTATTCTTACCATTGTGGTCGCAGGACGTTATGACTCCGTCAGAAAAACCGGCTATGGTGTCAAATTCTGTTATTACCGCACTCTTTGCATATGCTCTGTCAGGAACAGGTGAATCGAAGTCAGGGTGGAAGCACTGACGCATCATCTTCCCTGACCTGGCATCGCGCACAGTAACCACACCGCCAGATTCTGCAAAGATGACGAATGGCTCCATTGAATGGATGGATATCTCGCGCAGTAGATCTCCGCCAAATCTCCTGTCGATGGTGAGGCGCATTTGCTGACCATCGACCAAATGAATCTCTACAGCACCATCTTTTCCAGCGGTTGCGAAACGAGTTGCTTGGTCGTCCGTCTCAACTGCAGTAACATCAGCAGCATACGACTTACCTCCCCCCACTGTTGAGTGCCAGCCGTAGTCTGCGAGGATCCCTCCGGCACCGTCCAAAGTGAGGAGGCGACCGGGGTCATGCATCCCAACACCGAGCATGACGCCCGAAGGAAGCCACTCGAGACTGGAGACATTCTGAGGAATTGGGGTGAACCACTCCACTACTCCCGTATCATGGAAAAAATTGGCAATCACACCCTCAGTTGGGCGATTGTAAACTATGGTGTAGTGGTCGCCGTAGGGAGTGAAATCAATTCCCCAAGCCATCGCCTCTCCTCCAGCGACGTTACGCGTCCACGCGTGCGAAAGGCCCCAATCCGCGACATTCCATCCGGTTACTGTGTCACGATAAGCGGAGATGCCGGAATCAAATACACGATTGAGTGAGGCAACGAGCGACCCGTTCGGACTGATTGCACAATCAGCTCCCCAATCAGTGTAAACTGATACACTGTTCGTAGACGAGCCATCAAGGAAATGGTCAGCATCAACCACCACGACTTCGCCGTTGATATTTGGGTCATCGATTCCCCCGCAGAATACCACTTTCGACCGATCGGGAGTAGTATCCATTCCCCAGAGGAAACCATCCTTGTTACCAGTCATGTCCGCAGCCCAATCACCAGTGCGAACCCATGACGAGTTCATCGGCCACGTTCCTTCGTCATCGACCACGGTATGAGCATACCATCCAGAAGCAGAATCAGCAGCCAGTACCACGTCATCATTGAGCCACAAAACATCGGCCAGAGGCTTCGGGTGCTTCATGTACAACACAGTGCGCCCATCAGTAACATTCCACACAACCAGTCGATTGTCAACAATGTCAACTACTGCCAAATGTTCTCCGCTCGGGGAGAAGTCCAACTCCCACAGAATCCCATTAGTTTGTGGCTGCCATAGACGAGGGTAGTTTCCACCCGTCCACACTGGAACATCGGTATTCTGCCACTGAGATAGTGCTCGCGAAGAAGTGTCCGAGTCCTCCTCGTTGTGCAATAGTGGGGATATTGACTCACTTGGTGAGTTTGCATAACCACTCAAAGGCAGCAAAATCAGCGTGGCGATCAGAACCAAAGCCAGCCGTGGAATACCCCGCTTCATATCCCGTCACCCGAAGTTCTCCCGCTTGATGGTTCGGGCGGAGCGTGCGAAGGCAATTATCAGTGGAAAGCAAGTACAGTATACAGTTCTCCGCCATTTTTAGAAGGGTGCGAAAACCGCTTCCTGCACCTTATGGTGAGGACAACGGTTATGTTACCGACAGCGAGCCTGAGTTCATGCGCCATCTCATAGATAGAGTACTGGAACTGCAAGAAGATGAAGAAGTGGAGACGTCCACTCAAGGAAATACCAGTGCTGATAATCAGGAGTTGAGAGAACTCCTACTGTCACTACAACCACGCATTCGAGTCTTCGGATGCGGAGGCTGTGGAGGTAATACTGTCAGTCGACTGCAAAACGAAGGACTGCTCGACAAGGGTTCAGTGCGAGGATATGCGGTGAACACCGATGCCCAGCACTTACTGCGGGTCGATGTAGGCAACAAGATTCTCATCGGTAGAACCGCGCGAGGGCGCGGAGCAGGCGGAGACCCCGAAAAGGGCGAGAAAGCAGCCTACGAGAGCGAAAGAACGCTCGACACTGCTGTCGAGGACTGTGACCTTGCCTTCGTCACTGCTGGCCTCGGTGGTGGAACCGGAACCGGCTCCGCCCACGTGGTCGCGCGGCTTGCCAAGCAAGCAGGTGCGCTGACTATCGCGGTCGTCACCTATCCATTCGAGTCCGAAGGCACTCTGCGACGACAGAATGCTGAGTGGGGCCTTGAGAGACTACGCGAAGTCTGCGACACAGTCGTGGTTCTTCCCAACGAAAGGCTACTACAAGTAGCGGGCGTACGCGACCTTCCGATTGAAGCAGCTTTTAGAGTTGCAGATGAACTACTGATACGCTCTATCGCTGGAGTAACTGAACTAGTCACAAAGGAAGGACTGGTCAACCTCGACTTTGAGGACCTGAAGGCAGTCATGCTCAACGGAGGCGGAATGGCAATGATTGGTCTTGGAGAATCCAGCGGAACCGATAGGGCAATCCAAGCCACCCTTGAGGCGCTCGACTCACCTCTACTCGATATCGATGTCTCCGATGCTCGTGGAGCATTGGTCAACGTGGTCGGTGGTGCAAGTCTCACACTCGGTGAGGCTGAAGCCTGTGCCCAGCAGATACGCGATAGAATCAACCCCTATGCACGAATCATCTGGGGAGCAACCGTCGACGAATCGATGGGAAGTGAGATTCGCGTAATGCTGGTATTGACCGGTGTCAAGAGTCAGCAAATATTCGGTGCTGCTGCTCACCAACAACTGCGGACCATGCAAAATCGAACAATAGAGTTCGTAAATTAGGCATAATTGACTACTGATTTGCAGCCAACGTAGTTGGCTACGACGTGTTTAAGAGAGGTTGTCAGGTCGGCCCCATCCTTGAGGTCGTCCCATGTCCAGAGGTAGCGATAGCGGAACCAGCCAAAGCGGAGGCTTTGAGGACCGTGTACAAGCATGGCAGGACGGTATCGAAACCAACGTTCGCAAACTCGGAAAGGGCTCGTGGGCTCGCATTATCAGGATGGCTCGCAAGCCAACAAACCTTGAGTTCAAGCAAACCATCATCGTTTGTGGAATCGGGATGTTCATCCTCGGCCTAATCGGATTCTTGATGCTGGTTCTGATGGACAACCTGCTACCTTCGTTCTTTTCTTGGTTAACTGGTGGTTATTGAGCCGTTAGGAGGAATTCAGATGTCAGATGCATTCGTCGCTTTTGTTCGCAGTGGAGAGAAGGTCCTGCTCATGCAGCGGGCCAATGAAGTCGCAGATTTCCCGGGTGCCTGGGATGGCATTTACGGAATCGGTGATAGTGATGATATTGACGCGGTCACTTCTCGCATCGAAGAAGCAACTGGAATCCCCGCATCTTCACTCACCAGCGTACGGGCTGGAATCGCCAGAGGTCTTGAGTTTGGTAACCGCCTGAACGATGTGACCCCATGGCTGTTCATCGCTGAGGCCGACGAGGTCGAGCCGCGTACATTGTACAAGAATGCAGAATGGATTGACCCCGGCTCTATTCAGGATAAGTCGCCCACCATTCCACAACTCATCGACATGTACGGCGACGTCGCATCATACCTCTACATCGTCAAGACGACCATTGGGCAAGAACAGAAAGTCGCTAAGGAGATGCAAGCCCGTTTGTCTGGAACTGGCTCTCTGCAAGATATTAAGGGCGAAATCTTCGGTGTTCTGCACCCCTACCAAATGCGTGGCTACATCTTTGTTGAAGCGAGCGCCCTGCATCACGTCGAGAAGCTCATCGGCAGGGCGGGAGGTCGCACTACTCCGCTGAAGAACTGCAGTCGGGTTCTGCCCGGCACCGCACCGCTAGGAGATGTGACTCCATATCTTGAGCCCAAGGCAGCTACTGCCGGCATCGAGGAAGGCGACATCGTCGAGATTCGTGTTGGAGCATTCAAGGGTGAGCGAGCCCGAATCACTAACATCGCAGAATCCAAGGAAGAAGTCACCGTTGAACTATTCGAGGCCCATGTGCCAATTCCAATCACAGTCAGAGCAGACCAAGTCCGCGTTACACAGCGGGTGGATTAAGCCGCAATCACACGAAAAAAATAGGCTATCTTACGCCCCACGTGCACGTTATATACAGAGAGCAGGTCGCCGAGTTCCCCTTCAGGAGACGTTCACATGTCAGCACGAAACGAGACCCCCCACCAAATCATCAAGAAATTGGGGAAGAAGAAGTGCAACGGCTCTTGGGAGGCTGCGGAGGAGAACCTGACTATTCAGCAGGTTATCGAAGTAGCGAATGACGTGCAGGACCGTCTCACTGGAGCGACAGTCAAGGCTCGCAGCCTTGAGATTATGGGCACTTGTGTCGGTATGCGCGTGTGCGTAGAGGGCATGCACCCGAAAGAGGCCATCGCGGCCGTCAAGAATGGAGACTTCGATGAACAATTCAACTGAATAATCACGGAATGCGGGAGAGGGGCAACCCTCGTGGACCGCGGGGGTGAGAAAAAATGGAAGCAAATATCAGACAAGCAATCGAACAGGCCCTTGAAGAGGCTCCTGCTCGTAATTTCATAGAATCGGTGGAGGTAGCCTTCACCATCAAAGACGTCGACTTGAAAAATCCTGCAAATAGGATTCAGGAAGAGGTTCGACTACCAGCTGGACGTGGCAAGTTGCCGAGCATCGCAATGTTCGCAGAAGGTGAAATGGCAACCAAAGCCAAGGCTGCCGGAATCGAAATCATCGACCCCTCACAAATTGAGGATCTGGGTGGTGCCCGCCAAAAGGCTCGCAAACTCGCCAATCGACACGATTTCTTCCTCTCTGAAATACCCCACATGGGACCTATTGGTCGCTACCTCGGTGTTGTACTGGGTCCACGCGGCAAGATGCCGCGGCCTGTACCACCAGTAGCAGACCCGGCAAACATCGCTACTACCTTGCGGAACGTTGCAGTCGTGCGCAGTCGTGACAATGTCACTTTCCACACTGTGGTCGGCACCCGAGAACAATCGGTGGACGACCTGTTGAAGAATACCGTCGAGGTCTGGAAGCGTGTAACAAGCAAACTTGAGCGCGGAGCAGATAACATCCGTTCATGCTACATCAAGACTTCAATGGGTCCATCAATTCGCTTGGAGGTGATTAGATGATTCCAAAGATTGCACCTTGGAAGAAAGACCGGGTTTCAGCACTCGCTGAACTACTCAAGCAAGACGGTGTGCTCGGTATCATTGACGTTGCGGGTGTACCAGCAACCGCAATGCTCGGCATGCGTGCCACTCTGCGTAGAACTATGACCATGACCATGGCGAAGAAGACACTGCTTCGCCTAGCGTGGGAGGATGCTGGGCTATCTGGTGACGAACTTGAGGCTCTGCTCAATGGCGTTGCTCAGCCAATGATTGTTCACTCAGAGTCAATGAATGCATACGAACTATTCGATGAACTGCAGAAGACCCGAACCGGGCGTGCAGCCAAGGAAGGCGATGTCGCACCTGAAGACATCGTCATCCCAGAGGGTCCAACCACTTTCCCTCCAGGTCCAATTGTTGGTGAATTCAACTCGGTAGGCATCCCCGCTAAGATAGAAAAGGGCAAGGTGACAATTCAGAAGACTGTCACTCCGGTAAAGCAGGGAGAAGTAATCGATGCGAACCTCGGAATGATGCTCTCAAAACTTGATATCAACCCGATTGAAATCGGTCTAATTCTCTCTGGGGCCATCGAAGATGGCCTGCTAATGAATGCGGATGAACTCGATCTCGATATCGACGGTACCCGTGCAACATTGATTTCGGCAACTGCTGGCGCATTCAATCTGGCCTGCAACATAGGCTGGTTCACCGAACAGACGATGCCGGCGCTGATTTCCAAGGCAGCCAGCGAGGCACTCGCGGTTGCTGTGGAAGCAGGTATCAACAACGAGAAGACGATGCCCCTATTCATCAGTAGAGCAAACGCTCACATGCTGGCTGTAGCAAGCCAGTTAGATTCCTCTGCGCTCAGCGAAGAACTCGCTGACGCACTCGGTGTTGCAGTCACTGCAGCACCAACTCCGACAACCGAAGCCGACGCTGAAGATGCGCCGGCTGAGGAGACGGAGGAAGAAGTGGAGGAAGAGGCCTGATTCGGTGGTCTCAGAGACATGTTTAGTTGAACTGAATGAAAAAAAGGTGAAAAAAATGGAATATGTATATGCTGCAATGATACTGCACTCGGCAGAAAAGGACATTGACGTGAAGGCTGTTGGCGCCGTTTTGAAGGCTGCTGGCGTGAAGGCTGACAACGCACGCGTGAAAGCGCTGGTCGCTAGCCTAGCTTCCGTCGATATCGATGAAGCAATGAGTCAGGCTATCGCTGCGCCCGCTGCATCCGCACCCGCGGCTGCTGGCGACGCTGGTAGTGCTGATGCTCCGGCTGAAGAAGCCGAAGCCGAGGAAGAAGAGGATGAGGGCGCTGCCTTCGAGGGCCTAGGCTCACTCTTCGGCTGAATCCCCGCAAAGCGAGAATCTGAATCGAACCCCTTTCTCGGGGTACTACGAGCGGATGCTGGCTGCTGAACCAACCGGTTCGGCCGACGCCGTGGGGCTATCACCCGCACCACGTCCGGGTCTGCGAGAACCAACTACATCTGCGGCAGTCTCATGAGGCAACGTAGTCGGTCTGCTGAAGCATGGGCAGGCCACGTTCTGTGACTCTTGAGGTGAGCGTTGCCCCAACTCAAGCAGTGCGAGCACTGAGACAATTGGCCGAAGAAGCCGATTGGGACACCCGTCATGAGGAAGGCAGTCGCCTTGTTGACAGATGGTTGGTCATCATGCCGCTCGCACGCACCACACGCACCTTTCGCCTCGCAGTGACCAGTGGAGAGGGTGAAGGGATCGTGCTCACCGCTTGGAGTGAAGTGCGCGGAACAGCCGGGGGCATCACCGTAGTCGAGATGATGATTCCATCCCACCTTACCGGCGATCCTCTCAAACAACTGATTCGTGCTTGGGCAGCAAAACATCCCCGCTGCCCATGGAGATGGTCTTTCGGTGAACGCTCAGTCGTTGGATTCCTGCTACCTGTATGGCGACGCAGTCGCAAGGGGTTCACCAAATTCGGTATAGACACCAGCCGCAGCGGCTGGCCCTTGCAAGCACAGTGGCCTCCCACCGAATGGCCAGCGCTCCTAGAAGAGGAGTGAGATGCCACCAAAGGTGAGGTTCATCAACCACAGCCGTGTCTAGTAGTTTGAGGGAGAACAATGGGTGTTGGAAAGTTCATGTCCGATTTCATTGATTCCTTCAAGAATCCAGAGACCTCCCGTACAATGATGGTCAATTCGGCCATCACCATGTCATTCATCATATTCTTCCCGATTTACTTCCTTAGTATGCCATCCCTACTCCCCAATGGCGCAACCATTTCGGGAAGCGGTGGTTCAGGCACCTTCGCAATCTCCTTTGAGGAGCAGGATATTGCGACTTTTGAGGAAACTCAAGAACTCATTGATGGCGAGGAATATGAATTCATGTTCACCTTCACTGAGACCGGCATGAGCCTCGGCTATGTCGAGGTCACTGTCTCACACGATGAAACCGATGAAAGCGGACCTTCTCCAGATGAAATCACTCCTGAAGAATGCGACAATGCCATTGGTGAAATGCAGATGGAAGGCGTGAATGGATATGTGGAAAATGGCTCAACGCTGAGCGGGGAATCCACACAACAGTGTCCGTCATCCTACACCATGCTCATTCTGCTAACCGCGAATTATACTGGAGAAACCTATGAGGAATCTGGAGCAATGTCATCGATTCTCGGCCAGTGGACCGATAATGGCAATGGCCGTGGTGACTGGAATTGCAAGATTACTCTGGAAACAAGGACGGGGGGGGTTGTCCCGGGGCCATTTTCCAATAACGAAGACGGTGAGACAGTGACCGTGTCTTGGCGGGTCGTATCCTACACTGTCAAAGCCGACAAAGTCATCGACGTCGGTGCTGAGTAGCGCATTTGTGTTCTCACAGTTGAACGGCAATACGCTGAATAGTAATCAGTCAGTAGGACTGGCATGGCGTTCTTTGGAGTTTTCCTGACGGTAGCATTGGCAGTAGGCGGAATACTCGCCTTCTTGGGCATTATGATGAAGATTATCAGGCAGTGGGAAGGTGCTGTCCTGTTCAGACTTGGTGTCTGCAAAGGAGTACTGCGCCCCGGCTTGAGGTTAGTCATACCATTCGTTGACAGGTTGGTTCGCTGGGATACCCGGATGCTAATCAACGACGTTCCCGGACAATCTGTGGTGACCAAGGACAACATCTCGCTATCTATCGACGCAGTTGTGTTCTACAAAATTCGCAATCCGATGGATGCAGTGAACAAGGTTACAGATGCCCGGTCCTCGATTGCAATGGCTGCTCAAGGTGCGCTACGTGACGTCATCGGCTCGTTGGAGTTGGACACGGTTCTGCAAAAGCGAGAGATGGTTGCTGACAGGATTCGAGTTGGTCTCGACGATGCAACCGACCCTTGGGGTATCGATGTGCGTTATGTCGAGTTGACAGACTTGCAACTACCCCATGATCTGACCAGAGCGATGGCAAAGGAGGCTGAGGCCGACCGAGAAGCCAAGGCTCGTATCATCAAGGCAAGCGCGGAGAGGGAAGCAACAGCCAAGTTGGCAGAGGCACAGGAGCTGTTCAGCCGCTTCCCAGCGCTGATGGAGTTGCGCCGACTACAGGTGCTGTCAGAGGTAGGTGCAGAGCACAACGCTACCCGCATCATGATGCTGCCTGATACTCTGCTTGACCTTGGTCCAGGTGTACTCTCTCAACTGATGGGAGGTGGTAAGTGATGGCCATTGAAGAAATTATTTTAGGTGTACTATGCGGCACATGCTGCGGCCTCGCTGGTGGTCTGGTAATGATGTCCCTATTCATGAGCGGGTCAGCAATCAGCGCGCCTATTGGTTCCCCGCCCTCTGGACTACCGCCCCGCGGGACGTGGCCACGACGGGGTGTTTTCACCGTTCTTGACCAATATGAGAGGGCGGTGCGGCTACGCTTCGGTAAGCCAGCCGGCGAAACCGGTGTCGGCCTACGATTCCGTTTACCTGTCATTGAGGAATTCTTAGCAGTGGATATCCGCGACCGACCTGAGAATATTCCGAATCAGGTGTGTATCTCAAGAGATAACGTCTCAATCAAGGTCGATGGCGTGGTGTACTGGAAGGTGTTCCAACCTGAGGTTGCTGTCTATGCTGTTGCTGACCCAAGTAATGTCATTCGTAATGCCACCATGGCTAACCTGCGTGTGGTAATCGGCGAGTATACTCTTGATGAACTGCTGCAAAAGCGAGAGGTCATCGCTAACAGGCTCGAAGTATTGCTTGACGGCTTTTCCCGACCCATTGGTATCGATATCACCCGTGTTGACATCACCGACGTGGTGATTCCTCACGACATGCAGCGTGCGATGGCTCGTGAGGCTGAAGCACAGCGAGAACGCCGTGCAAGGCTCATCCGTGCACAGGGTGAGGTTGAGGCGGTGAAGAATCTCAGCCACGCGGCCAACACGATGGCCAAGAATCCGGAACTGATGGAGTTGCGACGACTGCAAACTGTAGGTGAGTTGGGAATGGAACAGAGTACGCTGATTACTCTTGTACTTCCATACGACTATGGCCATCTTGGCGGAGGCCGGGCTAGTAAGAGCGTCGAATTCACTGAAGAGGAAAACGACGCATATCTGGAAGAAATTGGATTTTCTGCGGAGAGTGTAGCAATTCTAGAGGAAGCGGACGCAGCAATACCTGTTGATGACAACCTACCAGAAATGCCTCCACCCAGCAGCAATGTGGATGAAGGCGACGGTGACGGTGAGTGATGGTCAGGTCTTGGCGACAATCTTGACCACCGAGTTGTCTTCAAGTTCGTGCTCAGAACCGATAACGCGAGCGCTGCGAGCATCAACTGCGCGGATGAAACCGTCGCCAAGGTCGGTGTGTACCGCATAGGCAAGTCCCTTGGCTGTACATCCCTGCTCGATGAGCAGAGCGTCAGGTAACACTCGACCATCGCCATCGGTCCAATGTGTCTCATCCTGCACCGGATAAGATACCATGTAGCCAAGTCGTTCGTGTACTATTCTTGACACCAAGGTGACAAGTCCGGTGCCTCCTAAATCCTGCAACCGGGCTGCCAGTGCATCCAAACCGTTGCGCTGGGCTTCGGATAATTCCGATTCTCCCTTTTCGGTGATGGTGAATCCGCTATCCCCCGCTGAATAGTCGATGAGCCCCGCGCCTGCGGCGCGGCGTAGTGCCAATTCGGAATCGGCACTGGTTGCAATCAATATGCCACCACCGGCCTCAACCTCGACCGCCAAAGCATCCCACGCACCCGTCTCAGCGATATCGGCCTTGTTAGCGGCCACGCATAGTGGGAAAATACAACGACGCAGATGGTCAGAAAGACTGCGAATTGTTTCAGCTGACCATTCCCAAGCATTGCCGAGGGCATCAGTGGATTTGTTGAAGGCGGCCAAGCCAGCCTGAACATCCAATTCGGTAGCCCCGATGCCTGTCAACTGTTCGTGAATGTAGGAAATGAACCCCTTATCTCCCTCTGCTTGCACTCTGCGCACACCTCTGGTCCAGCCATTAGAGAGGATTCCAGCTATCCAAGCGGCCAACTCCTCAACAAGGAATCGGTATTCTTCCACCGGGTCACATGAGCCGGGCCCAAGCGGGTTGCCCTCCAAGTCAGTACCACCCGAGGCATCGACGACTTGAATCAAAGCATGACATCTTGCAAGGTCACTGAGAAATTGGTTTCCTTGACCCCTTCCCTCGTGTGCGCCGGGTACAAGACCCGCTACATCAACAAGAGTAACCGGGACGTTGCGGCTATGCCCTACGCATGAACCGGTCCTCGGCTCACAAATGCTGCCGGCCCTAGTATCATCTTCTGAAGTCGGCTCAAGTCGACCTTCAGCCTCTCTTTTTGAGCGGAGGTCAACGCATGGGCATGGAGCGGGAGCCGGGATGAAAGTTACACCGATATTGGCCTCAATGGTGGTGAATGGATAATTGGCGATGTCCACAGTCGATTCAGTCAAGGCCGCAAACATCGTGGATTTCCCCACGTTCGGTTTGCCGACCAGACCGATGCGCATTGAATCGCCTCCGAATGCTGAACAGCATCTCACTCAAGGGGATGTCGGCAAGCCCAATCGGGCTCACTCCTCCTCTTCACAGCGATCGCAGATGACTGCTATCTCGGTGTCAACGCCTGCACCGGCAGACATCAAACTACGAATCGAAGTGCTGCCGGGGGTCAAAGTCATCCTATCTGCTGTTACGGCTGGGCCAGAATCATCAGATGTAATCGGAGTGCCGCGGGTCACTCCCTTGATCATGTTCAACATCAGCATGATTCCTGCAATGGATACCAGATAGAAAGAGATGGATGCGAGTATCAGCATAGGCTCAGAAGCATCACTGGTGACTTCAGCCTCGCTAAGAGCCCCATCAACCAAAGCGGCGGAGAAGTAGGCCATAACGGAGAGAAGAACACCAATTCCTGCTAGCCAGAAACTGTTGCGGGTGCTGCTTGCTGAGAATAGTTCTCGTCCGGTAGCGGCCGGAAAGCACGCCATCACCCCACCGAGTGCAATCATCCCAAGCGGTCCCCAAGTGATGAGATGAGTCATTGGGTCAATCAAATGGCCAAGTTCATTCTCAAGGGAAATGGCGTCAACGCCGATGAATAGTGTGCCTACTGCAACCGGAATGAATAGCACAACACCGGCGAGTGTTATCGATGCTGACGAACTGCTTGATGATGAGTCCCAGTGGATACCTGCAGTTCGCACCAAGTTGGTTACTGCAGCGAAGATTGGAATCAGGCTCAGCGTGTACAGCACGGTAAGCAATCCTGCTGTTCCTTGACCCAAATCAGCATCAAACATCTTGAACGGGGTGATGAAAAACAACAATCCGAAGATAGTCACGCCAGATAGGGTGCGACTCCAAAGCGGTGCACCCGCTTTGCTTGGAATCACGTAATGTGCGACTGCAAGAGCCATCGCGACCATGCCGAAGGTCACAGTAGAGTGATAGACAGAGTCATTTGAGACTCCAAGCAGTGAGCCGAGGCAGCCCAACAGAGGGATGATGAGGCTGAAGACGATGAGCCACTGCGAGGGCTGAATAGGCGAATCACCACGTTCACCCATAGTCAGCAAGTGGTTGACGGCCACAGCAACATTGGCCAGCAGGTACGTGATTCCAGCTGCTGTGAGCATGTAATCACCCCAGTCACCACTGATGTGGGAGCCGATTAACCCAAGCATAATTCCTCCAGAATACAGGTAGGATACCAGTGCAGCATTGGATTCACTTGCAATTCCAGAGCCACTGAGTCGAGCGTTGATGTGAAGGCTAGCACCCACCAACATCATCCAAATGGCGTTGTAGGATAGCAAACCCACAGCAGAAGACATCTGGTCGGTTGTTGGAGCATATCCAATTGTTGAGAGTGTATGCAGAGCGGTCGGCTCGTGAGCCAGCCACAATTCGATGAAACCGAAAGTTGCGGCAATACAGAACCACAGCATACCGTGGAACATCCATGCCCTCGAACCTGAGCCCGGTCTACCTTCAACCAAGTCTGCACCCGGACCGAGTGCCTTCTCCATGAAGAAGCGGGACATGTCTCTGGCGAGGTCTTGAAAGACCGGAATACCACGATTGACCAGTGCCCAAGTGAGCAGGACTGATACCCACATGAATAGAAGCGCAGTTGTGAATGCAGACATCGCTCAACCCCCTTAATCCTCGACTACCTCGCCAATTAGTGTCGCTATCATCAATCCAAATCCAATCATCGTCCCAAGTAGGAAGAACCAGATTCCACTGTGGGCGAGTCCACCGAAAAGAGGGACTAATTCACCGAATACCGGCAGGTCTTGTCCAGGGTACAACACATTGTGTAGCATCAGTAGACCCAATGCGGCCACAGTACTGATCAACAAAAGCAATCGCGACGATGATGGCTCATCGTCGCCAATCGTCACCTCAGGTAGTGAAGAAGTATCTGCAGTCATCCCTTTCCCCCATCAGCAGCCTTTGGGCAACCCGGCGACCTGCGGGGCGCTCATAAGCATTCGGCGAGGCCTCGGACCCCCAAAGGGGGTCCAATCCGTCTTTCATCAGGGTGACATCAACACATCAACGGGTGACAAACGACGGTCAGAACCTGAACCCAAAGGCAGCGGCAGTGACGTGTCCAAAGCAATCTCACTAGCCCAGATTCCTTCACATGAACAGGAAATCCCGTTGAATTCAGCGAGGTCGCTGGACACCGAGTATCGCTCGATGGCTGCGGCGACCTCCTTGTCGCAGGCTCCGCAATTGTGGGCGCCACGAACCTTGCCCGCAGCAGTTGGATGAATAATCAGTCGAGTTTTCGGCGAGCCATTCACGCTTGAGTTGATATCATCGTGCACATCACGAATCAGTGCGACCATGGACCACAACCACGGTGGACGGTATTCGCGATTGCGAAACAGACGGTCGACGATTGTGCCGCGTTGGATATTCATCGGATTGACAGATATCTCATCGCTGTCATCAATAATCTCACGAATCCAGGCCGCGGTGTGATGCAGTGCGTCACCCTCTGACATGAATGGCGGCTTGAACAGCAAGTAGGTCTTCACTCCGAGGTTATTCTCCCGCAGTGTAACGACAGCACGCCTCCACTGCTTGGTCGAAAATCCCTTGTTACAGTGGAATTTTAGCACCTCATCATCGTATGCCTCAAGCCCAATTGCCACTACGCAACCCGGATGGCGTTCCGCAACCCAAGCAACCTTCTCAGGAGTGCACATTTCAGCCCTAGCCTCTACAATTAGGTGCAAGCCCATCTCGTGAGTTTCACGCAGAACGGTCTCCTGCCAGTCGGGAGGATTCTCTCTATCCTCAAAGAAAGTCCCAGAGGTGTATACCTTGACCATTGAACAGCCTTCAAAGTCGTTCAATTCTCGCTTTGCCCATGCCCACTGTGCGTGCAGATCGTCGCTGGTCACATCGTCGCGAACATCGTTGAAATATCCACAGAAAGTGCAACCACTCTTCCACCACCACACGCAGCCGCGCGTGCGTAGGATGACTGTTGCAGCGGTACATGGAGTTCCGTCTGGCATCCTTTCTGGAGTGGTGTAGACTGTTGCGGGCTCACTCGCATCCCACGATTCACGGATTCTGATTGATTCAGGGGTATTTTCCGGGGCCTTGACCAGATGGTGAATTTTCACTGCCTTTCCTTCAGTAGGCATCACGCCTTTCGTGCATCCGCCTCCACCTCCGGCCATGTCTCTCACCAATACGCCCGGTGAGGGTGGTGTTCAAGAATGCGTCGAAGCAACAACGAGGGTGTAGTGATGGGGTTAATAGAGGAAGCCTATTCGCTGACGGGTCGATGCAATTGAAACCTTCACCTCCCGAGGCCTTCGAATCGATTAACGTCGACGACTATTTGACGGTACTCGCGATTATCGCAAATGCGGACGCAGTGTTGCGTCCAGAGGAGATGGCTTTCTTTGAAAGCCGCATGGCTAGGATGTTGATTAATCCAAATATGCGCAGTCGGTTTCGCCAATTATTGAAATTGGAATTCAATATTGATGAAACCGTTCAAAACATGGACAAGCGAACTCTGCGACTCGCTTTGCGCGACGGCATATTCCTTGCAGCAGCCGACGGCGAGATTCACCCTGCTGAAATCGAAGCCGTCAGAGTCATTGCGCATTATGCAGAGGTCAACGAGGAACGTCTCCATGAAATCTGGTCATGGGTCAAAGAAGGCATCACGTGGATGGCCAATGGACCCCGATTGGCCGAAGTTCCACTAGAAGATGACGAGTGAAATCATCCCACTTTTCTACGGCGTCCGCCTCGGTCATTATTACCGATAAACAATGTCGCGAGGGTATGACCGGCGAAGCGGCACTGCAAGGAACCAAGGTCAGTCCCGAGGTGGTCAAGGAATTGATGGGGGACATGTCCCCTGAAGACAAGAAAGCGTTGCAAGGCTGGTATTGGTATGATTGGGCCAATCAGGCATGGGCATTGACCGTCCTCACCGTCATTGTTCCACAATATATGACGGCGTTGTATAACTCAGCGCATGGTGGTGGTGGAGATTCATTCTACGCCTGGGTGAACGGAGCCTCGATGCTCGTCGTTGCCGTATCCGCACCACTGCTCGGCATCATCGCCGATAGGATTCCTATCAAGAAAAAACTCCTTTGGTGGTTCACAATCGTAGGTGTAGTCGCTTGCTGTCTGATGGCATTCACCTCTCTAATGGGGGAATATGACTACTACTTCCTCGCGATGGTCACTATCGTTGGAAACGTCGGGTTCAGTATTGGCAACACGTTCTACTACGCTTTCATGCCATATCTAGCAGATAAGAGATGCATGGATCACGTATCCTCATGGGGATACGCCTACGGATTCATGGGTGGCTCGCTGTTATTGGTTGTGCATCTGCTGGTAGTGATGCGCATAGGTATTGATCTCGGCGACTACCGATTGCCGTTCGTGTTCATCACATCGGGCCTGTGGTGGCTGGGCTGGGGGATGCGGCTATTCTGGTGGACTCCTGAGCCAAAGATTCCGAATCCTACACCGATTGGTAGTGTCAAGGAGGCTGCGACGATTGCGGTCACCGAGTTGGTCAACACACTTCGTGAGATTCGGAAATTCAAGGTCCTCGCCTTCTTCCTAGTCGCTTACCTGCTATTCTATGACGGTGTCAATACAATCAATGGAATGGCTTCAGCATTCGGAGAAGAAGTTCTGCGAATCAATCCGATGATGAATATCGTCTTGCTGCTTACAGTAAACGTCGTAGCAGTTCCAATGAGCATTGTATTCGGCAAACTCGCAAACAAACACGGCACCAAGAAAATCCTGATGTCAGCGCTAATCATCTACAGTGCGGTAGCTGTGATAGCAGTGGGCTTCGCACCCCTTGAAATGAACGATGACCCAACTCAATACGATTTCCAATACCAATGGAACGAGGAGACCGACCAATACGATGTGGGGATGTATGACGAAGATGAAGGTGGAGTTCCTGACGACTATCTGGGAACTGGTCTGCACAAGCGCGTCATTTGTTGTGTATCAGGTGGTTGGGTTGCGCTTGAAGGAGAAGGAGACCAAGCGTTACGTGATACGTTCTGGGATTACTTAGCAAACACACCTCAGGAAGACGTGAAGCGCGGTGATGATGTCTCGAAAAAACATCTGAGCCGTAATGAATCCGCGGCCTTGGTTACAGCGATGCACAATATGACCGACCACCGCTTCTCATTCTTCTTCAGTGAAGGACCACAAAATGGGGAATACAGTGTGGGAGACCGGCACCCAACTCAGATTTCTGGCGGCCCTGTCGATTTCTGGCCCAATGCGCTGAGAACCTACGTTTGGGGCCCACTTGGGATGGGAGCACCGCTACAGTGGATCTTCCTTGGAATGGTTATTGGCTGTGTAATGGGAGCAGCGGGGGCACAAGCGCGCTCAATGTTCACTTTGCTGATTCCTGAAACCAGAACAACCGAATTCTTCGGCTTCTTCGGGTTCATCGGAAAGGCTGCGGCAGCAATCGGTCCAATCATCTATGCAATTGCAAGTGGCATGTTCGACAGCCGTGTAGCAGTTCTGAGCGTGACCGTCGTCATTCTGATTGGCACTTATCTAACAAGCAGAATCGACTTGGAAGAGGGTTATCTTGCGGCTGTGGCTGAAGATGAAAAGAATAGAAGGCTGAGTGGTAGCAACGACGGCAAGGAGTGAAGTGGTGAGACGATGAAAGGATTCGCGTTCTTGCAGGTTTTTCTGACCACATTAGTCCTGTTAATGGGCATTGCGATATGGGGTATTGCAGCCGCTCCGGGTGTTGCACTAGTATTGGAAACCCTAGATTATACTACAGGGATGGAACTGTGGCTGCGCTGCGTGCTTTTGGGACTCTCAATTGGAGGGGCATACCTCATCTGGGGACTCGATACCTTGGCCATCGTAGGCATATTTGGCATTCTCATCAGGCCTCGATTGCCTGAAGCAAAAGTACCACTCTATAGCTACACCACAGTCAGGTGGGCCTTTTTCAGCGTTTTTCATCGGCTGACAAAGCCGTTTCTGCAACATATGGTCCCATCGTGGATAGCAGACCTATACTTTCGATTGATGGGTTGCAAAATAGGCAAAGGTGCGCAAATCAACTCCTACCAAATCAACGACTGTTACATGATTGATATTGGCAAGGACGTCATCATCGGGGGTAATGCTGAGATTAACGGACACATCACCGAGAAGAACGAACTGGTGCTTGCGCCGGTAAAAATTGGTGATGGCGCTCTCATCGGCGCTAATGCATTCATCGGACCGGGTGTGATTATCGGTGCTGGCGCAGTAGTCGCCACCCATGCTCTGGTACCAAAGTTCACTGAAATTCCGCCGGGAGAGATTTGGGCTGGAATCCCCGCCCGGTGTATTCGACTAGCCGATGGTAGCAAGCCTGAGTGATTGATTCATTCACTCTCATCGGCGTTGTAATTGAACAACACGCTGCTGCCAGCAACAACCGACTCACCCTTTGGATATGCGCTATTTTCGGCGTCTGCTCCAATAACTGCGCAGTTGTGAGTCGCAGCTGGCACTCGGACATCGACGCGGCTACCGAGGCGAATCATACCGTAACGCTGGCCGCGTCTCAACTCATCTCCAACCGAGGTCCATGGGTCGATGGTTCGAGCGAGGCGGCCACTAATCTGTGTCACCTCGATGGCCATCCCACTCACTGAACCATTCTCACCGGTCGAGTGCAGAACGGTACGAACACGCTCGTTCCACGCGCTTTCCTTGACATAAGCGGGTAGGAATGGACCACGGCGACGACCCTTGCCACAGCGGTGCTCCATCCTCTCGATGGTGGAGGCAATAGGTGCACGATTGACGTGAACATCGAATGGTGACATGAAAATGGCTACTCGCAGTGCGTCGGTGTCTGCTTCCTCACCTGCCCGAACCGCTTCCCAGCGCTGTTCTGTGGTGAAATCAACAGGATTCTCACAAGGTGTTGGCCACCAATCACCAGTCATCTCATCCGACTCAATACGGTCTGCACTCTCGTCCATCTGTTGCGAAGTGGGTCTGCGTCCAGTCGCCCGCTCCCTGACCGTGAACATGATGCGACCATCTGCAGGAGAAACTACCACTCCTGATTCCTTTGGAACCCGTCTATCTGGGTCGCGGTAGAAATTGGTTAGGAATGTTGCGAAAATCATGCAGATAACGGCAAAAACGTGGCCGAGACCATCGAGATCATGAATGGTCAGAGCAACCGCTTCGATGGCAAGACCCATTGCTATCCACAGCACTATTGGGCGCAATCCGCCCCGGGCGATGCCGCCCATCGGCCGGTTCACTCCTCTTCACCGTCATCGTCGCTGCCTTCCGCCTCTGCGGCTTCAGCAGCACGTGCTTCAATCGCCTCTTCAAGACGGTCTCGGATGGCGCGAGTCATGTGAGCAGACTTACGTTCAGCCTCAACAGCAGCCTCAATCATATCGTAGCGGATCTTGATGGCGCGGTTCAAGTCCTCAAATACCTGCATATGCGAAACATACCAGTCATCTCTGGCCTTCAATTCAGCCACAGCGAGATGGAGGTCAGTGTCAAGTTCCTCAGCAATCTCAAAGACTCGACCAAGTCGATCCTTTTCGCGAGTGAACTTCTCGTCCATCTTGGCAAGTTCAGGCTCAAGATGGTCGACCATCGAGCGAGATTTTGCATCGGACTTCTCTAGGTCTCGAACCCGGTTGTCCTTGTCGGTGAGAAGCTGATCCATGCCCTCGCGCTCAATCTCCTTGTCGATGACTTCCTTCTCAAGAACCTCGATTTCCGCCTTGAGCCCGACTATCTCCTTCTCCTGTTGCTCATAGGCATCGTAGAGTTTGACTAGCCGCTCAGTCTCCTGCGCTAGACGCTCCTCAATCTGCTTGAGGACGACCTCGGGGGTGAGAGTTCCTTCACTACCTTCCTCATCTGACATACGCATCCCTCGACACTCGGGAGTCTGCGACCTGTAATATAACCCGCTCCCCGAAGCACACCCCGGGAACACTACGTGTTCCCAAACACTATCCGCCAATGAGGCGTAATTCCTTACTCCACCATGGAGGCCAATGCGGCTACTACACAAGTGGTCACAGCCTTGGTTGCAGGGATATGCAATTTCTCGTCAGGACCGTGGGCATTTCCGCCCGGACCAAGCGACCCAGTCACTAGGAATGAGGCGTCGGGGTAACTTTCCTGCATCATCGCAAGGAATGGGATTGTACCGCCTTCGAAGAATACCTGCATCGGGTTGCCGAAAGTGGCTAGGCTCGCCTCATCGAGTGCCGCATGCATACTTTCAGCCATTGCTGGGGCAGAGAACCCGTTTGCAGCCGCGTCAGCCTCAAAACTCACATCTGCGCTGTGGGGTGGATTGGCTAGCAGTGCATTCTCCATCGCAGCCTGAGCGTCGGCAGATTCGACGCCCGGCGGGATTCGCATTGAGAGTTTGAGGTCGGTATTGGTCCTCAGAACATTACCGGCATTGGCAATACTCGGCATTCCATCAACGCCAGTCACTGAAAGGGATGGACGCCAATTTCCAGACAGTACAACCTCACAAAGACCGGGAGTTTGCGGCTCAAGTCCATCAAGCACCGGTAAATCAGTCCAAACCGCTTCGCCGAGCACATCAGCGATGCCCTGAGCCTCCAAGCGCAATTCATCACTGATGTCAACCGACAACTCTGGCAGCAAAATACGACCAGAATCCTCGTCCTCAAGTCGACTGATGAGATTCCTTGCAATTCGGAACGATGACGGGATGATTCCTCCGGCCATTCCAGAATGAACTCCTTCTCTTGACACCTTAACTGAAAGCGTGCCTCCAACCAGCCCTCGCAGGCTTGTAGTGACCCAAAGGCGCTCATAGTCACCAGCTCCGGAATCCAACACGATTATCAAGTCGGGAGTGCCAAGTCTATCCTTCAATTCAGCAAGATATGCTGGCAGGTCGTACGAGCCAGATTCCTCACAAGTTTCGATGATGAAACGACAGGTTGGATGTGCATGGCCGTGCTGCTGCATGGCAAGCACGCTGAGCAATCCAAGATAGCCGCCATATCCGTCATCCACGCTGCCGCGTCCATACAGCCACGGGTCCTCACGCACCGGAATCCACGGCCCTTTACCCTCTGACCAACCAGTGAATTCGGGCTGCTTGTCCAGATGTGAGTAGAATAGCACTTCACCGGGTTCAGTGCCTGCAACCTCGATGAGCAACAATGGAGTTCGGCCACTGATTTGGTGAACTGACGCAGTCAGTCCTTGCATCGGCAAAGACGTGGCCCAGCCAAGGAATAGGTCAATGGTGGCATCGAGGTGTCCATTCACCTCCCAATCAGCATCAAATGCCGGAGAAAGTGCTGGGATCTCGATGAATTTGGCAAGGCTTTCCAGCGCGTGGCCCTCCCAAGCATCGTCCACCCAACTCTGAATTGCAGCCAAGTCCAATGCGGCCATGCACTGTCGAAGTGGAAGGTGGATAAGAGCATCATGCTCAGCACGAGTCGTCTAGCAAGGTGAATATCAGGCGCCGAGAGGGGTACCTTCGGGACCACAGATTCGGATATGTCCGAGGAAGTATGGACACTGTTTGCAGGCAGAATCGTCGGGGTCCGTTTTGCGTGGGAATTGCTCAACATCGGTTCTGCTCTCAACAGAGACTTGCGCAATACGGGCCAGTAAACTGTCTAGGTCATCCAGAGCCTGCGAAATCTGCTCAGGAGTCATCGTAACCAAACGCCCGGTGGCAGCGATGAGAATACCGGGCGGCAATACCTCACGATACGGCAACCCAGCCGCTCTCCGTGCATCCTCCTGACGAGAGAGAACCAAGGTGTAAATTGCCAATTGCATTCGGTATTCAGAGAGAATGTGTTGTTCAGCAATGGAATACTCGTTTTCATCGCTCGGAATCGCTAGAAGGCTGTCCGTTGCCGGTTCACCGTCTTGCATCAAACCAGCGGCTTCTGTCGTCTTGAGATCGACCGCTCGCAAGGCAGCTCCGCCAGATTCTGTGCGAGTCGCAAGCACGAGGTCAGCAATACCGGTGACGAGGAATCGAACTTCATTGACCAGTGCTGTGACCTGCGTGCCTGTAACCGACCATGCTTGTTCCTGCAATCCTAAATCACCCATATCGTGATTCAGTGAGAACGGCCATTCGGTACGCAGACCCTCAACACTCTCTCCCCGCCATGTATCGCCTCTAGTCAGGACACCAAGTGGGCCTGAGACAACAGCGGCGGTCAGTGCGCGCATAAGCACGCGAGTTTGCTGCTCATCTGCTTCTGCCACCAGCATCTCAGCAAAGACCTCGTCAATCAGAACATCCAACTGCTCGGGCTTGCTTAGACGGTCATCGCTTACCTCAGTCCACACACTCGGTAGAGGAGTAAGCAGAGGACTGCCCCCCGGTGGACCTGGATTCGGCAGACCCAATTCGAGTATGCGGTGGAACATTGAGCCGATGTCCTTAGCCGATGGCAATCGTGGCTCATCGTCATCTTCCTGTTCCTGCGATGCCATTGGCAACATGATTGCCTCACTAGGCAGCGCAACGTGACTTTGCAGCCAGAATCTGCGCATGCACTGTTCCGCCGAGTCAAGGCGGTGCGGCGACAAGCGGATGATTCGCTTTCGGAGCGCAGCAGACTCGGCTGCTGGTGGTGAATTCTCAAAGGCAATACGTGCAGTTTGGTCGAGATTATTCATCTTCACCAACGGACTCTGTGTAGATTGACTGGTGAGCAAGCAATCGGTGTGATGGTGAACCGGCAGGCTAGCAATAGTGCCAGCAGCGAGGTCGCTGCTAGCCAACAATTCCGCCGGCGAAATGCTGCGTTCACTATCTTCTGTCTCAGGCAACGGACGAGCATCTGTCGGTGCTGTGGTCATTGCATCAATCAACTCAACATCTTCCTCAAGCAACCACTGTGAGGCAGTATGTTGGACTCTGCCAGAACCCTGACGAAGCGCATCGAGCCACATTTCTCCGAATACCTTGGTTTTAGCATCCGTCATATCGAAGCCAATTCGACCTTCACTCATGATGGAATCTTTCGGTGCCCCGCACAGGATTAACACATCCTCAACCCTTGTGCAAGCCACGTATAACAGACGGCGCGCTTCAGCCTGAGCCTGTGCCTCCTGCACCATCTGGGCCATTGACCACAAGCCACTTTTCAGGGACTTTTGAGTCAGCCAAGGTCTGCTGTTGGCGACGAATAATTCCGTGGTGGCAAGCACACGCTTCCTGACTTCTTGGTTGACGTTTCCGTGCGATGCGCGGAACATGCCGGCGACGAATACCACGCGGGCTTGGCAACCCTTTGCGCCGTGAATGGTCATCAAACGAACCGCCCCGGGTGGTGATGAGTTCTCGGTGTCGAGTTTGTCTGAAGCGATTTCGATGAGGGTTGCAAGGCGTTGAGCGAGTACGATGGAATCTCCTCCGACCTCACGCAGAATCGACGTGATGAACACAACGAATTGCTCGGCCTCCTGCCGGTCAGTGAGCCTCGGATAGGTCAGTAGCAGGTCGCTGTAATCGATGGTCTCCTCCAGCATCTCAAGGATGCGCCCCCGGCGAGCGTGCTGCTGCCAACGTTGTGCCATCACAGCCACGCCTTCAGTCGGTGCATTGTCGACCAGTCTGTCGAATAGGTTCACTCCCCTACTGGCGGAGCCAAGGAATGCCTGAATCTCATTATCAGACATCCCAACCAATGGCGAACGTGCCAAATCTGCGGCGAAGTTGCGACTACTCGGTCGCGCAGCAAACATGACCAATGCCAACAACGACTTGACGGTTGGTCGCTTGAGCAACCCTCCTTCGCGATCACTTTGTGCAGGAATCCCAAGTGCTTGCAATCGCTGATTGAGGTCAGCAAGTGCCCCTCGACTCGGCAATAATACCATGATGTCCTCGGGAGGAATCGCCTCCAGTGGCTCAACATCGTGCCATGCTGGCTCTCCCTCTGCAATGACGCGGGTCTCTCTTCCTTCTACCAAGGCTAGGATTCTAGCAGCAATCAGCGCATTCTCGCGCTGTTGCAAGGTTCCAGAACGGAACGGGTCGAGAGCGACTGTCAGGTCTTCCTCTGGATGGCCGGGGGCTTCCTCAGTCGCAGGCAGTAGCCACTCTAGACGGCCGCACGCACCGCTGCGGAATGGCACAAGGGATTGGGACCTTGCGTACCAATCACCAGGAAGACCATCGTGACTCTCGTCGAATAGCCCGTCCCACCAATCGTTCATCGACTCCAGTAAATCACCTGCAGAGCGGTAGTTCACCACCAATTCCACAAGGCCCTCGGAACGCGCCCGTGATTCTTCGGCAGGCAGTGTGCTGTCATCTTCCGCCACATCGTATCGAACCCAAGTATCCTCGGTAATCCCTCGTGATGCAGTCATCTCAGCGGCGGTGACGAATCCTCCATCCGCATATCTGGGGTCACGAGCCTCTTCTGCTCGACGCAACTCAGGCGAACGAGTGAGTTCTGGGACGCAGGCGAACTCATGCTGATTGATTGAGCGCAGATTACGACCGAACTCGACGAAGCCAGACACCCGGGCCTGCCGGAAGGCGTAGATGCTCTGTTTTCGGTCTCCAACACAGCAAACCGTCGGCTCCCAAGAGGTGTCGGGGCGGGAACGGGTATCAGACAATTCGCGCTCGCCCCAAAGCCGGTAAAGCAGGCGCCACTGTTGCGAGGAGTTGTCTTGCGCCTCATCGATGATAAATGCCCGATAACGAGCGCGAATCTGTTTCAGGCGAGCCCAGCGCTCGACAAGGTCCTGATGCAGAACTACAATCTCCTCGACGCTCAGGCCCTGTGCGGGCTCACCAGCAGCAAGCAATGTGTCGAGAATTGCCATTGCATTCTCAATGTGGTCGTCGCGCCAAGGGTTGCTTTGTGAAATGCCATCCAATGCCTCGACTACACTAACGGGATAGCGAGAACGCATTATTCGCGGACAACGGGTAAGCAACAGGTCTTCAGCAAGGTCAGCAATGTCGCCGAACTCATGCACACCTTCATTGATTTTCAACTCCCGGAATACCTCAACCAATCCCCGGTGCACGCAGATGAGGTCACTCATCGCCTGTGCCTCCCCCTCAATGTCGAGAGAGAGTGTGCCGGCCGGTGGGTGATGTGGAGCGGGGAGTGTGACCGGCTGCCATGCTGATGGATGATTAGCAGGTCGGCAGGGCACGGGCAGGGTTGAGTCATCGAGCAGACTGACAATCGTAGCCAACTTTCGTGCTCTACGACCACTGGCGGAACTCCACAACTGTTCGATACGACCCGCGACTGCGCGGCAGGTTCCTGTGACCGTTTTCTTCAGTGCAGCATCCTTGATTGTGCCAAGAGTAGTGATGCCACGTGGCCAATCGGCACTACCGGTGAGATTTCCGCTGCCAAATGCGCTAGGAGATGCCTTGTCGAGCGCCGATTTTGAGAGTGTGGTAACCGCCAAAGCCCGAATCCACAGCAATTGTTCCCAAATGGTATCGGGCAGTGGCATCTCCAGCAGTGAATCGAGCGCAGCATAACGATTCACCCCCTCTCCCAAAGCGGTGGCAACCTCAAGGTCACCAGCGGCATCAAGCACAGCATCGCGCCATACCAGATGTTCTTCTCGAAGCGCAACACACAGGTCTGCGACTTCATCAGCAAGTTCCTCGATGATAGTGAGGATCAGCGCGCGGATATTGTCAGCGCTGACACCGCCTTCAGCATCCATTCTGCGAGCGACCTCATCGACGAAAATCTGGTGGTTCAGTAGGGAGCCCAGAACAGTGTGAACTGTGCGACGGTCAGCGAATCGCTGGATTAATCGCTCACGTGATGCAAGGAAGGCTTCTGCCATCTCTCCCGGAATTCCTGCATCAATGGCATCGCCAACAGAACGCAGTCGCCAGATCACGTCAAGAGATTCGCTGATGAGAACCAAACGACG
>CAUZSM010000005.1:0-31051 GCA_963582685.1 Candidatus Thalassarchaeaceae archaeon
GGGGATTCAGTGGGTCTGTCGGAACGCTACCCATGCAACGACTAGAGGCAGGAGACTAGGTCGTTGAGAACAGCAACCGGGTCGTCCGCTTTGGTTACACCACTTGCAAGCAATACGCCAACCGTTCCAAGTTCAATCGCTGTAGCAACATCTGCACCGTTCTTCACACCGGCACCACACAGCACCATGACGTCCGGCGCAACCGCCTTCACTGCGTTGACTGTGCCAGAAACAACCTGCGGGTCTGATGTCGTCACCGAGATATCGCCACCAATCAACTCGGGCGGCTCGACTGCAATCATCGTCGGTGAAAGAGCCGCCAATGCCATCGCTTCCTCGATGTCGGCTGCGCATGCGCAGACCGGGAATCCATCCGGAAGCATGCCGAGGAGTTTTTCCACGTGACTCAGAGGCACCTTGTGCTCTGCATGGTTGATGATTGAGCCCTCAGCACCACGGGCGAGTGCGGTCTCAGGATGGAGAAATCCAGTGTTAGAGCCGTATCCAATCGGGTCGAGATGCTGACTCCACACTGTGAGAGTAGGTGCTGCGGCCTTCACAGCAGCGAGGTCGAATGCTGAGACTACCGCAACAAGGTCAGCGGCATCGCAACCTGCATCGACCTCAGCCATAGCGCGCGCTAACGACTCTGCAGCGCCAGCATGAGCCGTCTGGTAAGTCTTGAAATTGACAACTATCAGTGGTTTTGTCATTGTTTATCCCACCTGTAGACGCTTGTTGAACCTGCCGTTTCACTCGCTCTCGGGGTAAGTGCCGCCATGCTGCGAATGTCCTGCGGGGATTTCCGCCCCATAATCGACGACAACATCAGAAAGATTGGCATCCGCTCCGATGCTCGCATTCTCGCCAATCAAACAGCGGGTGATTTTCGCTCCCGCACCAATCGCCACACCGGAAAGAAGCGAGGAATCTGTGACCTCACTACCTGCATCTATGCTTGAGTGGGCTCCAACCGCGCTTCGCAACAGTGTTCCATCACAATCCGCGCCTTCACCCATCCAGGAACCGGATTCTGCCGCTGTTCCGCTGCCCCATCGCTTGCCCTCAAGGCAGACGTGCATACCCTCAATCCACGAAGCGGGGGTGCCTGCGTCGACGAAATGCCCCTCAAAAGAGAATCCGCTGAGTTGGCCTACGGATGCGATGCGAGTGAATACGTCCCTCTCCATGCTGTGTGCGCCTTCTGGCATCTGCGCAAAGATAGCTGGCTCGAGAATGTAGCACCCCGCGTTGATCATGTTGGAGAATGCCTCCTCACGCGGGGGCTTCTCCTGAAATCTGCGAATCAGACCGTCATCACCGAGGTCTGCGACACCAAATCTGCTCGGGTCCTCGACCTCCCATAGCGAGATGGTTGCCATCTTGCCTTGCGAGCGGTGGTATTCCAGCATCTCAGCAACTGGGACGCTTGACAGCAGGTCGCCGTTCATCACGCAGAATGTCTCACTGATTCGGGCTTGACAATTTCCAATCGCTCCACCGGTACCCAGTGGCTCGAATTCCTCGACGATTTTTACCGGATATGGAGTTTCAATACTCGCAAAATGCTCCCGCATCTGCTCGATGCCATAACCTGCTGCTACCAGCACCTCATCAACTAGGTCAACGGGCAGCGCTTCGACCACCCTTTCCAACAGCGTACGGTCGAGCATCGGCAACAATGGCTTGGCCCGGTGCGTGGTCCACGGACGCAGTCGCGTTCCGAAACCGCCGGCCAGCACGATGACCTTCAGGTGCATCCCTCGGGCCGAGCGGGCGGAGATGACCCCTTCAAGGGTGCCCTTCCCCCGATAGTGGGCATTATTGGACCGATTACTGCGCGTCGCATGGTTCAAGGACGGCTTTCCGGTCGCTTGCACCGTCCTGCGGAGATGGTTGCTTGAACATCCACGAATATCAGGGTAAGGCGTTGTTCAGGGACGCGGGAATCGCTGTACAGGAAGGTGTGCACTGCACTTCGCTTGACCAAGCCCTTGCCGCATACGATAATCTAGGCTCAAAAGTAGTCGCAGTGAAGAGCCAGATTCACGCCGGAGGACGAGGGAAAGGCACGCTGTTCAACGTCGATTCCGGCGATTTGGTGATGGAAGGTGGAGTCAAGATCGCCTTCAGCCGCGATGAAGTCGAAAACTACGCCAGCAATATCCTCGGTCACAGGCTAGTCACCAAGCAAACCGGAGCTGCTGGCAAGGTGGTAAGCAATCTGTACATCGAGGCCGGGTGCGACATCGCCCACGAATACTACCTCGCCATTCTTGTCGACCGTGAGCAACGAATGCCACTCATCATGGCGAGCACCGAGGGTGGTATGGACATCGAGGATGTCGCCAAGAATACTCCTGAGGCCATCCACAGGGTGCATGTTGACCTGACAAATGGCCTGACAGAAGGTCAAGCCAACGACCTCGGAAAATCCCTTGGATTGTCGGGTGCAGCACTTGAATCATTCACCGAACTTGTGCAAGGCTTGTTCGAATTATTCGTCGCCAAGGATTGCTCGATGATTGAGATCAATCCTCTCGTGCGCACAAAGACTGATGGAATGGTTGCTTTGGATGCCAAGGTCAGCTTCGATGATAACGCAATATTCCGCCACCCGGACATCGCTGAACTGCGAGACCTCTCAGAAGAGGAAGCAACAGAAGTGCGAGCCAAGAAGGCTGGATTGTCTTACGTCAAACTCGACGGAAATATCGGTTGTCTGGTCAACGGGGCTGGACTGGCGATGGCGACAATGGATGTCATCAAACTCTACGGCGGTGAGCCAGCGAACTTTCTGGATGTGGGCGGCGGGGCCGACGAAGAACAGGTCAAGACCGCATTCAGCATCATCCTTGAGGACCCCGCCGTCAAAGGAATTCTCGTCAATATCTTCGGTGGCATCATGCGCTGCGACATCATTGCTCGCGGCGTCATCGGCGCATCGCAAGCACTGGGATTGGAAGACCCGCTCGTGGTTCGGTTGGTTGGAACCAACTTTGAGGAGGGCAGACGCATCCTCGCTGGCAGTTCACTGAATATTCACTCGGTGGAAACACTGTCTGAAGGTGCGGCCAAGATAGTCGAACTTGTAGGAGGTGGTAATTGATGGCCATTTGGATTGCAGAAGACGCAAAGGTGCTCGTGCAGGGCATCACAGGCAATCAGGGTACTTTCCACGCTACCAGGATGGTCGAATATGGTACTGACATCGTTGGCGGAGTGACGCCGGGCAAGGGCGGCCAAACCGCTGACCTCGACGGAGTTGAAGTTCCGGTTTGGGATACAATGCAGGAGGCTATCGAAGCGACAAGGGCTGATGCAAGCGTCATCTACGTTCCACCTCGATTTGCAGCCGCAGCCATCATCGAAGCGGCTGATGCGTTCAACGCAGTGAAGGGCAGTGGAGTAATCGTCTGCATTACCGAGGGAATACCAACCCTCGACATGGTGCGGGCCACCGGTCACGTCGCTGCAATCGATGGTGTCAGACTCATCGGCCCGAACTGCCCAGGAATCATCACTCCCGGGGAGCAAGGTGGAAGTAAAATCGGAATCATGCCCGGTCATATCCACGCGAAGGGTCGAATCGGCGTGGTGTCCAAATCTGGCACTCTGACCTACGAGGCAGTTGACCAGACCATGAGCATCGGTGAAGGACAAACCACCTGCATCGGCATCGGTGGTGACCCGGTGAACGGAACTGGGTTCATCGATTGCCTATCAGCATTCGAAGCCGACCCGGACACAGCGGCCGTGGTGATGATTGGCGAGATTGGCGGCAGCGCCGAGGAGGAGGCTGCTGAGTGGGTCGCAGCCAACATGAGCAAGCCGGTAGTCGGCTTCGTGGCTGGAATGACCGCACCGCCCGGCAAAAGGATGGGGCACGCGGGAGCCATCATCAGTGGAGGCAAAGGAACCGCCGCTGAGAAAGTGGCCGCAATGGAGGCAGCAGGAATCCATTGTGCGAAGGATCCTTCCGAGATTGGCGCAGTTCTTCTCGATGCATTGAAGGCAGCGGGCCTGCGCTAATTCTCATCTAATGGCACTTGACTTCGCTGCCCTCGTCCCCATCGTGCTCATACTTTGCATGGGTGCAATCTCACCCGGACCAAGTCTCGCTGTACTGCTACGCAACACCATCGAGGGCGGGCGTGGCCGAGGCGTCGCCTGTGCAATCGGTCACGGCATCGGCTTCGGCATCTACGCATTCGTCGCCATCAGTGGTATCTCCGAACTGAAGGCTGCTGGTGGAGGACAGGTGACAACTGCCCTCGAAGTCGCCGGGGCTGGATTCCTGCTCTGGCTGGCCTACCTGATGCTCCGCGCACGTGAAGGAAACATATTGGAGGATGCAAATGAACAGACTGACGATCTTAGCAGCAATGCTAGATTGGCTGAGAGGCAGGGATTTGTTGAGGGATTCCTCATCGCTTTCCTCAACCCGAAGATACTCGCCTTCCAAATGGCTGTGTTCAGTCAGTTCGTGCAACCTGATTTCACCTGGATGGAAAGGGGAATCGTTGCGACCATCGCCATGTGCATTGACGGAGGTTGGTACCTTCTGGTCGCTTTGGTCATCACCGGCACGCCACTGCTCGTCGCTCTGCAGGATAATCGTGACATCGTAGAGAAAGCAATGGGAGCGCTATTGGCAGTGCTGGCGCTGTGGATACTTTGGAGCGCTGTGCTCTGAAAATCACCGCGGCGGGCCACGGCGCTTTGGTGGGCCACCACCGGGTCCCTTCCTCGGTGGGCCGCCGCCGGGTCCTTTCTTCGGTGGGCCTCCGGGTCCTCGACTAGGAGGGCCACCACCACTGGGAGGGCCACCCGGTCCTCGACTCGGTGGGCCGCCACCACTGGGTGGGCCACCCGGTCCTCTCTTTGGTGGGCCACCACCACTAGGTGGGCCTGATGGACCGCGACTGGGCGGGCCCCCGCCACCACGAGGTGGACCTGAAGGGCCACGCTTTGGGCCTGAAGGTGGTCCACCGGCTCTGGTTGGGCCACGAGGTGGGCCGCCGCTTGGAGCGGGCTCATCATCGTAATCATCATCGTCAAGGAATTGAGCGCCGCAATCCGGACACGCGGGATCGGAATCACGAATCGGATAGTGGCCACATGCTTCGCAGGCAAACAGGTCTTCTTCGTCCTCCTCTTCCTCAACGATTTCTTCTTCTCGGAGTTCGCCCCAAACGTGTTCCATCTCGCCATCCTTACTGCGGAATAGGGCGAGTTCAACATCGATGTCGAAGCCCTTCAAGGCCAGTTCCGTTGTAATAGCATGCTCAAAGGCACTGGCGAGGTCAGGTGGGGTGTCGAGGACTCGTCCATCATCAACGTAGGTGACATTGACTTGGATCGAATCATCTTCGGTAGTGGCGACTTGCGGTGATTCCACTGCGACTCCTCGCTTTCTCGCGACGCGACGCACAGCAACCTCACCCATTCTACGCAGCAAACTGTTGCTTGGCATATTGCTGCTGCGCCGCTTCGGCGCTGGGGAAGAATCACCATCATCAGAATCAAGGAAATCAGTACTGGACTCTTCAACATCTCCCTGTAAGTGCTCAGGGAGTTCAGCGCGGATACTGGATAGAACACTTGCGGCGGTCTGTTGATTCATCGCCAGCCACTGGTCCTTTCGGTCAACCTTGTCCAGTCGCTCAGACTCAACGATTGCATCGACAATCTGGTCGGTCTGTGCTTTGGGCTGACCATCGGGCCCAATATCAGTAACTTCGCTGGCAGGTGCGCCACCATCCATCTCCCCAGCAATTCGCGAAAGTACGTCTGAGGAAGCAGACGCATCTATCTGAGCACCGGTTCCTCCGGCAGCATCCTGCTGTTGCATTGCATGGGTGGCATGCACAGCCTCTGGACTTACAACTCCGAAGCTGCGCCCACCGATATTTGAGCGAGAAGGATCCTGTCTAGCACCGCATTCAGGGCAGAACAATGAGTCGTCTGGAATCTCATCTTCGCATGCTTGGCAGTCCATGGTGCACCCCCCTCCAATGTCTTGGGCCAACCGCACTAAGAAAAAAGGTTGCCGCGACATGAGCCTTCATCTGCCGATGAAGCGATAGGATGGAACTAGCGGTTACTTTGAGTGCTCAAGTCACCCCACAGGGTCAAGAACGCGCGGCACACCGACAGCATGAGGGCCGGTCATGTCCAAGTTAATCAACCAAGATATCGACTCGCTGCTCAAAGAAACCTCACGCTCGTTCTATCTCACTCTGAGAGCGTTGCCGTCTCGCATTCGGCCGCAGATTGGAATGCTGTATCTTCTGGCAAGAATTGCCGACACCATCGCCGATTCAAAAGGCGGCGATACCGACAAATTACTGCAAACACTCGAACAGTATAACGAACGAGTGCAAGGACGTTCAAGCACACTGCCTGACTTGGCCTCGTTGGCTCTACTGCAGCCAAACCCCGCCGAGGCGAAATTGTTGGACAGTATCGCAGCGCCTATTGCCTGCCTTGAGCAATTCTCCACCGGTGACCAACAGCGAATCCGAGAGTGTCTTGACATCATCATCAGCGGTCAATCGTTGGATTTACAGCGATTTGGATACCCATCTGACAATACGGCGGTACCCCTCACAAATGTGGAGGAACTCGACGATTACACCTATCGCGTGGCCGGTTCTGTTGGTGAGTTCTGGACCCATATGTCGCTTGAGCATTTATTCAAGGCCAACTCTGAAACTAAGGCGCAGTTATTCGAGACTGGTGTGCGGTTCGGAAAGGCGCTGCAACTAATCAATATCTTGCGCGATATTCCCGAAGATCTGCGCTTGGGCCGATGCTATGTTCCGAGTGAATTATTGGACGAACACGGCTTGCAGGTGAGCGACCTGTTCGAGCCGGAGAATATCGACCGGTTTCGGCCATTGTTTGATAGCCTCATCGACAAGGCCTCCGCGCACCTTGATGCTGCGATTGAGTACATCGGTTTGTTGCCTTACAACCAGTTCCGATTGCGCGGCGCTTGCATGCTGCCTGTGCTCATCGGCCAAAGAACACTGACATTGCTACGCACTCAGAACGTTTTGGATGCTGAAAATCGCGTCAAAGTATTGCGCCCAGAAATCAAGAAATTGAAGAATAAAACCATCTTTTCTTTACTATCTCGCCGACAAAGTCGAAAACTCCTAGTCAGCAATCGAGATGCATAATCTGCAATGCGGAGAAAGTGTGTAAGCATCAGCGCAGGTTGAATCAGTATTTTTCCTCATCAGGGTCCCTAAAGGACCCTCAAGCGCTTAGAGGCGTTGGGTTCAATAAGAGTACGAGGTACGGATAGAACGAGTCGCATGCCTGAGAACGTCAATGTGAGTGATCCACTCCATCTTGAAGAGTTGGTTGAGGATACCCACACACCTCTCACCAAAGGTGAGTATGGCACACCTGTCAACGAGCGGCTTGAGCAGGTCAGGGCTGCCGTTGTTGTCACTAGGGAAGCGGTGCGAGCGGTCAGCATCACCGCCCTTGAACTGGCCGCAGAGGGTGCTCATTTCATGGGTGTCGTCGGCAAGAAAGGTGAGTTACTCAATCCCTTTGAGGAGATTGATGCCGCTGTTTGGGTGGAGGATGATGTTCCTCAGAAGATGATTGACTCCGCCTACGATTACTGCGAGGAGTTGACCCGTCGTGAGGCTGGAAACTTCTATCATTCGTTCAAGTATCTACCAAATGACCAACGCCGAGCCATCTGTACCTACTATGCATTCTGCCGCAGAGCGGATGACATCGCTGATGGCGACCATCGCGACATTTTCCCAGGTGGACTCGGCGAGAGTTGTCCTGAGGCGATTGAATACCGCAGAAAGTTGGAGGAACTCTCTGCAGCAAAGCCGGTCATTCAGCGCAGCGAGTTCGAGGACAAACTAGCACAACTGTTCTTCTTCCGCAAGAAACTCTCAACCGCATTCAACTGCGTGTCGAGCACCGACCCTATCTTCCTCGCTCTCAAGGATACAGTCAGCCGATTTGGCATACCAAGGTCACATCTTGATGACATGATTAGCGGCATGGAGGATGACCTCTACACCAACCGCTACCAGAACTTTGAGGAGTTGTACTCCTACTGCTACCGCGTCGCATCCACCGTTGGCCTCACCTGCATCGAGATTTACGGCTACGATGACCCCGTCGCACGAGAGTTTGCCGAGTCATGGGGCATCTTCATGCAACTTGTCAACATTATTCGTGATGTCGAGGAGGACGCAGCGAGAGGTCGGGTCTATCTGCCACTTGACGACCTAGAGCGATTCGGAATCACTGAGGCAGACGTTCTTGCCGGCAAGAGCGTCCTTGAGCATCCGGGGTGGAAGCCGTTTGTTGACGAATACATCCGCCGAACCGAGACCTACCACCAGAAGGCGGTGAAGTTGCTTCCTCTGCTCGACCGAGCAAGTCGTTACTCCCCAGCAGCGATGATGGCATTCTACTCCTCGATTATGCGTAAGATTCGCCGCCGCAATGGCGACGTCTTCAGCCAGCGTATTAGTCTCAGCAAGGCAGAGAAACTCACTCTGGCAGCTACGGTCTACACGAAGCACCGCTTCCTCAGACTTTGAGCACAAAACCCACGCTCGCCCATGGCGAGCGGAGCAATGGATAAGGATTAGACAATTTCAGAACAGAACAGGAGGCATACACATGAGGATAGCAGTGCTGTTGGATGATCGCTGTCAACCTAAGAAGTGTAACGCCGAATGTGAAGCGTTCTGTCCACCAAATCGCAACGGCATAGAGTGTATCGTGATGGACGAAGGCTCAGGCAAACCACTGGTCTCAGAATCCTTGTGCATCGGCTGTGGAATTTGCATCAATAAGTGTCCGTTCGATGCGCTGATTATCACCAATCTGCCAGAAGAACTCAAGGCAGACATGAGCCATCGCTACAGCGAAAACGGATTCCGTCTATTTCGGCTACCAACACCACGTGAGGAACAGGTCGTCGGTATTCTCGGGCAAAACGGCATGGGGAAATCCACCGCCATCAACCTACTATCGGGCGCATTGAGACCTAACCTCGGTGATTGGCTGGCCAGTGAGAAACCTTGGGAGGAGGTCATCGAATCATTCCCTCGTGGCGAATTGCGAGATTACATCTCTGAAGTAGCCGGCAAAGGAGTCCAAGTTGCTGTCAAACCGCAATACGTCGACAAGATACCTCGCGCATTCCAAGGCACCGTCGCTGAACTATTGCAGCGCATCGACCAGCGAGGCGTTATTGTGGAGACCACGAAGAGCCTTGCCATCGACCATCTGATGGACAGGCATTTGGATGCGCTGTCAGGTGGTGAATTGCAGCGGGTTGCTATTGCAGCCACTCTGGTGAAAGATGCTGATGTCTACTTCTTTGACGAGCCTTCCTCCTATCTCGACATTCACGAGCGTATGCGAGTTGTGAGAATAATTCAGGAACTCGCAGCAGAAGGAAGGCGAGTACTGGTCGTCGAGCACGATATCGCTATTCTCGACGTGCTTTGCGACCTTGTCCATATCGTGTATGGGGAGCGGGCAGCCTACGGAATCTTCACTCAAGCGCGCAGCACTCGTTCTGCAATCAACTCCTACCTCGACGGATTCCTCCCCGAGGAGAATATCCGAATCAGAGACAAACCCATCACTTTCCTCAGAGGACAAACCCATTCAAGGGAGATGGGAACACCGATTCTTGAATGGGGTGACTTGCAGAAGTCAATGGGTGAATTCTCACTCAAGACCGGGGAAGGCAAGGTGCATTCTTCTGAGGTCGTCGGTGTTGTCGGACCCAACGCGACCGGCAAGACGACGATGGTTAGAGTGATTGCCGGCGAATTGGAAATGGACGCTGGTTGGTGTACTATGGAAGCGAAGGTATCCTATAAACCGCAGCACGTCAAGGCTGATTTTGAGGGCACCGTCGGATTGTGGCTCGATGTGGAGATTGGTACGAAGTGGCGTAGTGGTGAATTCCACACCACGGTGATTCGACCGCTTCAGGTTGACAAAATGGCCGAATTGGACGCACGCCGCCTCTCTGGCGGCGAACTACAGGCGGTCAGCATTGCAATCTGCCTCGGCAAAGAGGCTGACCTGTACTTGCTTGACGAGCCGAGCGCACATCTGGATGCAAACTCAAGAATGGAAGCCGCAAAAGCAATCCGCAAGACAATGGAAGTGAATGAGAAAGCAGCGATGGTAATTGACCACGACATCTACTTCATCGACATTGTCAGCGACACCCTGCTGGTCTTTGAGGGCGAGGGTGGCAAGACTGGTGAGGCCGTTGGACCGTTGCCACTACGCCAAGGAATGAATCGGTTCCTTGAACAGGTCGGCATCACCTTCCGACGAGACCAAGACAGTAATCGACCGCGAATCAACAAGCACGCCAGCCGCAAGGACAGGGACCAGAAGGCGTCAGGTGAGTACTTCTATTCGAATTAGGAATTGGTATAATGCCGGTAGTGAAAGCAGCATCAGGTGTGTTCGCACGTTCACGCAGACGACTTTCAGCAAGCAGTTCTGTCACTTGGAATCGCTGTTCACGCGATTGGTTCCTCACTCGCAGAATGGGAATGCAAGTTCCCGCGCACCCCGAGATGATTCTCGGTCATGTGATTGAGGAAGGAGTGATTCGATTGCTGATGCACAGAATCCCTAATGATCCCAGCATCGCTGATATCGATGCGCTCAGCGTTTGGCTACTCAAAATGGTTACAAAAGCCACCGAAGAGGCGATGGCTGACCTGCGCAAACGCTGGAAAAATCACATCTGGACTGCTGAAGAGCGAGATATCGAGGAAATCGATGACGAACGGGTTTCCACCATGTTGGAAAATGGAGTCAAGATGCAGATTGAAGTCGCCAAGCAATGCTTGCAAGCCGGCGGCGGACCTCATCTTGAGGCATTCCGCCGCGACGGCGACCCATTCGGAACCCCGGCACCTTGCTGGGACGAGCAACCCGCAAACCCCGGCGAGCCAGCGGGCAGAACTGCAGGAGATGGATGGGCAGCTGCTGGTGAGCCTTGCACACTATGGGAAGCGTGGGAGATAGCCCGACCGTGGATGAAGGACCCAAGAGTCGATGCTGCTCAGCGGCTGTATCACCCCGAGAGATGGGCTGCCGGCGAACTAGATGTGGCACATCGCTGGTCAGGCAACGTCGAAATCGTCGATATCAAGGCGAATAAAGGCAAATACAAGAATCTCTCAGGAGTGGCGACACAACTTCGATTCTACCAATGGCTCTGGTATTGTACGCGTACGCACGAGGGAAGAACACCTTCACGGGTTGAGGAAGGTGCTGTGACCGCGCTCAAATCTTGGCATATGGCTGATGCTTTCTTGCACGAGGCTGACCTCATACCAGCAGATGAACTAGATGCTGAGGGCAAGAAACTGCGGGAATTGCATCAAAAGATGACCGCAGCGGGTATTAGCGACCTTTGTCTCGATGCAGATAGCCCAAGCGAGGATGGTTTGCTACCTTGTCCACACTGTCATGGTCATTCCACCTGTGACTACCCGCGTGCGGGAGCGGGCGAGCACCCAATGCACTCACTGCTTTCAGATACCAGCGGAATGAATCCAGTTGGACCGCCGTTTGCACCGATAGGCGAATTGCCGAGTCGGGTCAATATCCGAGGTCGCCTACACGGCCATTGGGGTCCACTGCCCAATCACTTTGGTGAAGGGGTATGTGGAGCTGCGGTGACTGCCGGAGAAAAAACCGCGGTCATCGAGGAGATGGGAGTCGGCCTGCACCCAAATATTTCCGACTCAAATGGTGATGTGGTAATCAGCGGCGCTGCGCCGGGCCAGTGGCGCGGAATGGTGAGATTCTACTTGGACTCGCGCAGCGAAATCTTCAGTGCTGATGACGCTGGTGACCTTGAAGTGACACGGCTTGGATTGGTCCCGACCCGGGCCAACGTCGCAGGTATGGTGGTAAGCCGCGGCGCGACCAGTGGTGTTGGCGTCAATGGTCGGCAATGGTCAATGTCCATCGCACATATCTGGGATGGGACCGGTTTGGTTGAAGTCGTCGCATTCGGCAGAGGTCGAAGTGAATCATTCGATGCACTGCGAGTTGGAAATGAAATCCGTTTAGTTGCAGCAGAACTTGGTTGGCGCGAAGGAATCGCACAGTTACGTATCGATCCTCGCAACACGCGTCTTACCGTAGAATCCAAACCTCCGAGCGAGGCTTCATGAAGGGCCACGTATGCAAGAGGCCCGTGCCGGTCAATCGAGTGGCAGATGAGGAACTCCTCGTCAGCAAGTACGAGAAACTCTCAGCGACCAATGTCAACGAGCGCAACGCATGCCTGCGACACTGGTGGTACCGTCGTGTCGAGTTCCTGAAAGGTCCTCAGGTTCCTCCGATGATGCGCGGAAACATCGTCGAAGCAACCGCCTGCGCAGTGATGCGGGAGACACCGGCGCTCATCACTGCCGAGGACCCACCTGAGGTTCTTGCATCTCCGCTGGATACAGAAGGAGTTCCAGACCGCAACTCACCTTCATGGTGGCCAGCCCAGAACATCACGCCAACTCCCGATGAATTGTGGCCGCTTGACCGACAAGGTCTGCGTGACTGGGCTTTCGCACGCATAGATGTGCATCTACCGGGTCAAAAGGCGGCTGAAATCGAGAAGTTTCTCGACAACCCTCAGCGCATCGGCTCTGCCGACCAACTCGATGACGAGTTGATGCGGCAAATGTGTCGAGCAGCCATCGAATTACACCTCGACGAGGTTGAACTCTGCTTGCAGGCAAATGGTGGACCGACCCTCGATGCTTGGCGACTCGGCGAGGCTCGCCAAGAGTGGCCGGCACCTGATGGGTTTCCGCCGCAATGGACCACCCCGCATCCGGTTGCACAGCAATCCGGGCCAGCGACCCTGCTTGAGGCGTGGGAAGTTGCTCGCCCCTGGTTCGTCGACCCTGAGGCTGCACAATTCTCACTGGGCACTGTACATCCAGAACACTGGTTCTGGGGTGAATATGACCTTGTTTATCGCTGGACCGGCATCCCTGCAATCGTTGACCTGAAGGCAAGTTTGGGCAATCATGACCGCTCGCATAGCTATGTGAATCAGATGCGGACCTACGCTTGGCTCTGGTGGGAAACTCACGACCGCGCCGAGATTGTCGAAGACCTGCGAATCTGGTATCTCGGCGTGCCATCCGTGAAGATTGTCGAGGCCCCAGATGTGACCGAATTACAGGAAATTGCAGAGCAGATGCGTGAGTTGTATCGGGTTGCATATGAGGAACGCAGCGAGGATATTGCCGACTATCCAATGCAGCCGGCACCTTTGCGGTTGTATGAGCCCGGTGGAAATCCAGCACAACCAGAGGTCGATGACGACCCGCTCGCGCGCTGCGCACAATGCATTCACCGAGAGGTATGCCCCTCAACCGGACTTGTCGAGAATCTGCCGAGCCAAACTGTGGTTACTCACGGGAGGATGGACCGGCAAATCACCCTCGCTGCCGAATTGGCGACCCGTGTCGATATCTGTGGTGAGGTAGCAGGGTTGTCTGGACCTCGCATGACCGAGAATGGGCTCGAAGTAACCTTCGTTCTCGTACAGGGTGTCGACCGAATCAAGGTCAGCAATACCTTCATGGGAAAACCGAGTGAAATCACTCGCAGAATCGCTAATGGCGTTACAGTTCGAATCAGGGGGGCCAGACCAACCGAGTGGAATCTGGTACCTTCACTCGAAATAGACTCAGACAGTGTGATTGAGGTCATCCACCCACTGGATGCTGACGGAGAGGATATTACCGGACTGATTACCGGGGCCAACGTGGTTGGAAGGGTGATGACCATCCGCGATGGAACATGGGTGAAAAATCGCAGAGGGAGCGGCAAGCCGAAGTGGCGATTCACCATGTATGATGCAACAGGACGTATCGATGTGGTGTGCTACGCCTTCACAGTGCCAGAAATAGCTCGCAGCATCCGGCCGGGCGATGAGATTGCCATTCTCAACGGGGTATTCAGTGAATTCTTCGGCCGGCCCGAAATCAAATTCCAGAAGTCCACGCAGGTTGTAGTGCTGAAGCGCGGCGAAGATGTGCCAGTTTAGCCGCCTGAAGATACGATAATCAATTCAATCTCGACATCGCCTTCGATTGTCGACGTATGCGGGATGATTACACCACCTACGACTGCGAGCACTGTGCTTGCAGCGATACCCACGCGTTGCAGAACTTCAGCCACGGTCAATGGGCCGTCATTCTCGACGACAGTTCGTTCTCCCTCGGAGGTAATTCCCACCAGCATGAGCCTTGGAAAGAATGGTAATTCATCACAGTGTCGATTATATCTCTACAAATCGCTACAAAATTACTATCGACTTAATCAATATCAGAGAATCTGATACGATGCCACAATGGGAAATAACTGAAGAACAAAATATGAAACTAGTGAAAGTGACACTGAACGATGAAACGGTGCGAGCGGAATCCGGCGTATTGCACTATATGAGGGGGAATGTCGAGTTACAAACCAAGATGCCAGGGGTTGGTTCAATGTTCAAATCTGCGTTGACAGGGGAGAAAATTTTCAGACCCACATATACAGGAACGGGGGTAGTATATTTCGGCCCACCTTCATTTGGACAATTTAACTCACTAGAACTGAATGGCGATGAGTGGGTGCTAGATCGAGGTGCATTCATAGCCTCGGATGAAGGGATTGAACTTGGAGTTATCAGAAACAAATTATGGGCAAGCCTAGCAGGAGGTGAAGGAATGTTCCAAACCAGTGTGAAGGGACATGGTACAGTCATCTACTACTCAGAAGGGCCAATCCAAATTATTGACTTGAACAATGAAACACTCGCGGTTGATGGAAACTTTGCTGTTGCTAGACAGGCTCAACTAAATTTTACTGTTAAAAAAGCAGCGAAGGGTATCCTTTCCACAATGACTTCTGGTGAAGGATTTGTCAATGTAATCAGCGGAACTGGACGAGTAATGTTGTGCCCGGTACCAAATCTCTACAATGGGCTACTGGGACGCTTAGTCGCTTCCACCATTACTGGTTGATGGCGCCGAGAGAGAGATTTGAACTCCCGCGTCACGAGGACAGTGGATTTCGAATCCACCGCGATACCGGGCTATGCGATCTCGGCTGTGGCCCGTCGAACCGCGCTATTGACATAAGCGTGACGAGCAATCAAGCGTAGAATGCAGCACCCGCATCTTCCTCTGATAGGTCGATTCCTGCAATTTCCTTGCCTTCCATCAATGAAAGCAATCGGGCCGCAGTTTCCCGGGTATTGTCGATAGGGAGTTCAAGTCCAAGTTCAAAGGCATCGCTGACCCAGCGAGCCAATCGGTCTGCTGCCTGTACATCGACAGAAGTGCCAATTGTTGAGGTGATGCAGGCGGCGGCATTCACTCCCTTCCAAGTGGAAAGCGAAGCGAGCAGCCCGGCAAGTCCAATCATGCCACCAGCAGGCTGCTCAACACTGACCGCAAGCCCCTTTGCTTGCAATTCATCTCGGTATTCTGCGCTTGCACATACCATGTGAACTTCAGATTCACCGGGTTGCGCAGACAGGCCAGCGAGAACCAACACAAGTGGGCACCCGGATTGGTGAGCCAAGTCAAGGACAAGGCAGGCCACCTCGTGCTGACCACGCGGAGTGAGAGGCTGGCCCGCACCGGTGAAAGTGACCACGGTTTTTCCATCAGGCAACTCTACTGAGTCAAGGCTCAGGTGTGGAGGTGACAGCAGCCCATTACCCGACAGCATGGCGTGTGGAAGCAAATCAGGGTGGAGGATGCGAGCCAATTTTCGTGACGGGAGGCTCTCAATCATCGTGTCAACGAATAACTTACCAACATTACCCACGCCCGGCAAGGCGGCCATCAGCATGCAGTGCGGCGGCAATGACTCATCTTTAGTCAGCCATTCAACTTCCACACTCATTCCTCCTCACTTCCATCTGGACTCGGCAAGGATTCCGCCCATTTTTTCTCTTCGACTTTCTTGAGGCGGCGTCGAAGGTCAGCCCGACTATCCTCAGGTGAGAATTTCATCGGGCCGGCGACCTCAGCCTTCCCACCACAATGCTGACAGGTCTCAGAGAGACCGTATTTACCGCAAGCGGTGCATTTCTGTAGCAGTTGTCTGGCCATCCCACATCCTCAGTAACGCAAAGCCGGGAGCAGGGGTCCATGAAGACTGCCCTCACTCACTAGCGTATTCTACCAGTTCAAAACCTTGAATCACCTAGGGTGAATGGTCGCGAACCAGAGATGAATAACTCAGTCACGCTCGATATTGACCGTGCCAACATCTTCAGACACACTCTCGGTGATGGCATCCAATACCTTCTGCCAACTGGCTTCAGCAGCCTTCCAGTCGGGAGCCTGCAATTCGATTCGATAGGTAGGTGCGCCGTCGTAGTAACAGCATACCTCAACTTCCTCTGTGGGATTTGACACACTCTCTGCCTTGGAAAGGGCTGTGCGGATGACTTCGATACCTTCCATGGAGACTATCTCGATGTCAGCGTTGGCGCGGATGGTGACAAAAGGCGGAACAATATTCTCTATTGCAAGTTCAATGAAGACGTCTATCCAATCTCCTTCGAATCCTTCGTTACGAAGTGCCTCGTTCTCAATCGCTGTCTCCTCAAAGGCTGCGTACAAATTACCGTAGTGAGATGATAGTTCGTCTGCTGTTGCTTCAATTTCATCGTCACCCCATCCCGAACGCTCACCAACGATGCGGAATAACTGGCTGGCTCGCTGGCTGTTCTTCCAAGACTGCAACGTGTCGCGCTTGCGCTCCTCGCTGACTGACTTCAGTGAAAGTTCAACGCTGTTACGGTCCTTCTTGACTCGCATCACCTTGGCGATGACTCGCTGGCCTTCGCGGACGTGACCACGAATGTTCTTGACCCAGCCAGAGGAAATCTCACCGATGAAAATGAATCCTTCTTTGTCGCCGTAGGAGTCGAGCTTGGCGTAGGCGCCATTCTGACGAACTGTCTTGATGGTCACTACGAGCAATTCGCCCTCTTTGGGCCATTCATCCTTTTGTGCCATAGCGAAGGCCCCCATTCACTCAAGGACCTCTGCCACGGTGCTTCCAACAAGTTGTGCTTTTCCTCCCGCCGGTTTGGCGAGAGTTGCACCGCACACGGAGCAATTTACCAGTGTGCTGGCACGGTCGAAGATAATCTGCTCATTTCCGCAATCACGGCAGTGAACACGGAGGAATTTGCTATTGGGAGAATCAACCATATCTGTCACCTCACTTGTCGACGAGTTCGAACTTCTTTGCACGCTGGCACGGAGGAGTGTGGGCCTTGCCCGTCTCTGTGCAGCGGTAGAGGATGTTGACGCGCTTGGTCGGCTTCTCTCGACCCTCGGGCTTCGGTCGTGGGAAACCGCGGTATCCTGCGGTGACTCTGCGGAAGCGGCGCTGGCCCCACTTCAACTCACTCGCTGGGCGCTTCTTGACACGCTCGACAGTGTGGAGTGTATGCTTGCCAGCCGAGGGGCTGTATCGCTTGACTTGTCGTGGCATTTTGACCATGAAATGTCTCTCCTCGCGTGTGAGCGCGAGCCTGCGACCGATGGCCCGTATATGAGGCTGTCGTGGTTGAGAAGGTCGAGAATCGATGTACTGCGCAGTGATATTACAGTGAACCTTGAAGAACCAGAGGGGCCCGGAATGGGTCGTGACGACTACGGCGTGGGTGTTTGGCATTCCTGACCCTTGGGTTGGCTTTTGGCTTCCACTTGGCTTGCTATGTGTTGCCGCTGGCTTCTGGCTTACCGATGCCGAGGACATCCGCCGACGAATAACACTGCCTTTGGCGGTGGTTTCTGTGCTAACCCTCGCAGTTTACGGTGGCAGCACTCGCGGATCCGACCTAGTAGAGACGTCACTGCTGGGAGCTGCACTGGGTGTTGCAGGCCCGGTAATTCTGATGTTGGTCGGCTGCTTAGTCGCGACATTCAGCGGGCCTGCTCCGGTTGGCCCACTGCCCAAGGGTCTGCGTCCGTTTGGATTCATCATGGTCAGCGCGGGACTCGCTTGGATTGGAACCACACTGCTACAGGAGCCGCCAGGTTCCCGCGCAAATGGTTCTGGTGAGATAATGTGGTCAACTTGGGTGATGACCTTCCTCTCAAGTGTAGTGCTGATTGCGGCAACCGCGGCAGTTTTCGCCCTCATCATGGGCGAAAGACGGAAGCTGGAAGCAGGAGTCCTACTCAGTGTAGGCGGAGTCTCTGGTGGGATACTGCTCTATCTATTCACAAATGGCTCAGTGGATTTGACCGCCTCGGGATGGTTGGATGTCTATTGGGAACAACTGCCCTTCATCACCGGCGGACTTCTAGGACTGATTGCTGGAGTTGCAGCACTGATTCTCTCCGTCTACATCGGGGAGAAGCGGACGCCGGAGCCGGATATTGTCCCGCCACTTTCAGAGGATGAGCGAACACGAATTACCGAAATTCTGCGTGAACATCTCGAAGTCGGAGGTGAGGAATGATGTCAAGAATGGTTGGAGGAAAATCGTCTTGGCGATGGGTGTTCTCAACTCTCATCGGTCTTGCTATTGCAATAGATGTCACAGCATGGTATCTGAGGGGTGAAATCGACCCGAGTTCAATTCTCTCACGGGTTCTGCTTGGTTTGGTCCTCGGCCTCGGCTTGACCGCCAGCGGACTATTGCTGGTAACCATCTCAGCAGTACACCGCGAGATGCGAGCGGTCGAGCAAATAATTGGACTCGCAATCGCAGCCGGCTTGGGTCTGTCTCTAGCCGGCTGGATGATTGAAGGCGGGATTGGAGCCTCAGCCAGCGGTATGGATGGCATACTTGAGGAGTCCCGCATTGGCGCAGCCATGCTGCTTAACGGACTCTTTGCGGGACTTACTGCTGCTGGACTGGTCTTCGGTCTGCTGCTGGCACTTGTTACCGGCAGACCGATGGAAAAAGACCCGCTACTCGACCTTGAATCCACAGAAGATTAGCGAGAGGACCTCTGAGCCCCTCCCGTAGGGAGGTGACAACCCTGATATACGGAGGGCAGGTCGCCCGGCCACTGAGGGTTGCACATGAGTAAAGGTACTCCGTCCATGGGCAAGCGTCAGAAGTCCACCCACATTCGCTGCCGCCGCTGTGGTAAGCACTCCTATCACAAGCAAAAGCGAGTTTGTGCATCCTGTTCCTACGGTGAGACCGCTAGAATGCGTGGATATCGCTGGAACAAGCGCAACAGGCGCATGTACGTCATCAAGAAGAAATGACCGCGTTAGGTTGTTCATGGGGGCCGTCAAAGTCTAAGGCCTCTCGTTTAGAGGACGGGTCGGGTTCAGCTATGTGCGGAATCATCGGAGCGGTTGTGCGACCGGGAGAACCGGTTGCACCGTTGATTTACGACGGGCTCACAGTGCTCCAACATCGTGGCCAAGATGCGGCCGGAATCGTCACTTGTGATGGCGAACATCTCTACCAGCGCAAATCGAATGGTCTGGTCCGCGATGTCTTCCAGCAGCGACACATGGAAACTCTACAGGGACACATAGGTGTTGGACACGTTCGCTACCCTACCGCTGGGACCTCTTCCAGTGCTGAGGCTCAGCCATTTTACACCAATTCACCATACGGAATCAGTCTCGCTCATAACGGCAATCTGACTAATGCCAAGGAATTGACCAAGCAGTTGTATGAGGATGATTTACGACATGTCAACACAAGTAGTGATTCAGAAGTATTGCTCAACATACTCGCTCACGAATTGCAAACTCGCGGCAAGTTGCACATCAAAAAGAAACTCTGGCTCAACGTCGAGGACGTCTTCGCTGCAGTGGACCGGGTCCACGAACGTTGCCGCGGCGGCTATGCCATTGTATCGATGATTACTGGCTACGGCATGCTAGGATTCCGCGACCCATGGGGAATCAGGCCACTAATCCTCGGTCGCCGCGATAGTAGCGACGGTGGTGACGAATGGGTCATCGCTTCGGAATCGGTTGCTTTGGTTTCACTCGGGTTTGAGGTAGTAAAGGACATCGGGCCCGGTGAGGCGGTATTCATCACCGCTGGCGGCCAGTTGTATGAGCACAAGTGGTCAGGAGATACAATCTACTCTCCATGCATCTTTGAACACGTGTACTTCGCACGACCAGATTCAGTGATAGATGGAATCAGCGTACACGGCGCTCGATTGGAGATGGGACGCTCACTTGCTCGCAGAATATCTGAGGAGCGGCCAGACCATGCAATCGATGTGGTGATTCCAGTTCCCGATAGCGGACGGATTGCCGCAGTGGAGCTCGCATGCGAACTCGACATTCCGTTCCGCGAGGGATTCGTCAAGAATCGCTACGTTGGACGTACATTCCTCATGCCAGGACAGCAAACTCGTGAGGACTCAGTGCGCAAGAAGTTGAACGCGATACCTGCAGAATTTGAAGGCAAGACCGTTCTGTTGGTCGATGACAGCATCGTGCGCGGCCACACTAGCCGCAAGATTGTCCAAATGACCAGAATGGCCGGAGCAAAACAGGTATTCTTCGCAAGCGCGGCTCCTCCTGTCATCCATCCGAATGTGTACGGCATCGATATGCCAGCCAAGACTGAGTATATCGCGCACGACAAAAGTGTCGAGGGAATCTGCGAGGCCATTGGAGCAGACTGGTTGATCTACCAACACCTTCCTGACCTGATTGCCGCTTGTTCTGGTGGCTCCGGTGGAGTCGATACATTCGATTCATCATGCTTCAACGGTGAGTATGTGACCGGCGACGTGACTCAAGACTACCTTGAGAACCTTGCAGAGGCCCGTATTGATTCAGCCAAACAGAAGCAACTGAAAAATGATGAAGTCATTGAGATTTACAACGAACCCTGAGGTTGTCAAATGGCTTTGTGGATCGTCCGAATGGGCGAATCGATGCTGAAATCAAAACCGGTGCGCCGGCATTTCACTGCAGTTCTCCGTCGCAGCCTTTCCGCACAATGTGAATTGCGAGGTGCAACAGCCAAAATTAGCATTGAAGGTGGATTGATGTTCGTTGAGTGTGAGGATGAAGATGCCGATGCCACTACAGATGCGCTACGCCACACATTCGGAGTAGGTGCGGTTGACCCAGCGACCGAGCAAGAACCAACTCCCGAGGCGATTGCTGAGGCGGCTCTGGCTGTGGCTGGAGACCTTGCTGAAGGGACATCATTCGCCGTGCGATGCAAGCGTCATGGAAACAAGGGTCAATGGACCAGTCAATCGTTTGCAGGTGCTACCGGGGCTGCCATCCTTGAGCGGGCCCCGCACCTGACTGTCAACTTGTCAAATCCTGATTGGAAAGTCAGAGTGGCCTTATTCCCAGAAAAGGCCCGGCTGCTAGGTGAGCGTATTCACGGGCCGGGCGGACTGCCAACAGGGGTACAGGGTCTGGTATTGGCTCAACTTCGTAATGAAACCGACATGCTGGCAGCATGGTTGGTGATGCATCGCGGTTGTAGAATCCAACCTATGGAAGGAGCGTCAGCAGAACTACTCGCCACCCTATCACCTTGGGATCCTGCACTTGCTGAGCGCAAATGGGCTGAGAAGTTGACTACTGGTCCCGGTCGTTCCAACAATCCCCAGCCATGGGGTATTGTCGGCGCGGAACTCGAAGGAGCGCCGACCATGGTTGCAAGCGATGATGAGGCTGATATTGTGAAAACTCCACTAAGCCACCTTGAACCGCTGATTGGTTGGTCATCTGAGGACATCGAGGCCCTTCGTCACACCGTTCTTTCGTGATGCCCATACCGGCGTCACTATCAAGGCGGTAAAGGCACACAGGAATTGGTAGAATGCCGTTAGTCATCGACCCCGCCCATCAATTGGATTGCGATTCTCGGGTCACTGCCATCGCAATCGACCCAGCCGGGAAGTGGATGGCATGGGGCGGCGATGATGGTAACGTCAGGCTTTTCGATATCAGCGGAGATGACATTTCACCGCTAGAGCCGTTCTCCATTGATGATGGAATATCCCATCTCGCCGTAGCTTCCGATGAGATGCTCATCGTTGGCACTTACTCATCGAACATCTCAGGACACGAGAGGCTTGGAGGCCACCGTTGGACACATTCCATTGGTGGTGGTTGTGACCACATGGCACTATCTGCCGATGGTTCGCGCATTGCGTGTATTGATGGAGCAAGGGCGCTGCATATTCTCAACGAAGTTGGAACTTGTCTCGCATCGGTCAGCATCGGTGAATTGAATCGACTTTGTGTTGCAGAAGACGGTAGGCAATACGCTGTTGCGGATGATGATGGAACGATAACTGTCCTCGACGAGAAGGGGACTATCCTCTACCAGCGCCCTCCATCGCAAGAAGAAGGAGAGATTGTCTCATCGATGTGCTTCCTGCACGATGGCTCGCTGCTGCTGTGTCGTGAAGCATTGGGTCTCACTCAACCCGACGTGCATCAGATAGCGTTGGAGAAATGGAGCGAAAGCGGTTCGCTCATCGCCGATATTGAATCCCCAGTTCGTGCGACTGTACTCGTCCCTCGAGGAGAAGGCGCCGTGATGGGATGTTTCGATGGACGTGTTTTCGATGTTGGCGCAGCACTTGAGATGACAGATATCTGGAAAAATACCTACACAATCAATGATATCCATCGCTCAGGAGATGACCTGATGGTCGCTTCCTGGTTCCACCTATTCTGCATCGACCCAGAGGGTGAGGAAAAATGGCGATGCGAACACAATGGGCTGGTTGAACAGGTCTGCGCTACCAAGGATGACAGTATTATTGCTGTTCGCGGAGATGACCAGAACGACTACACTCGTGATAACCAAATCATGCTTGTTGACCCGACCGCTGAACCATACTTGATGCGTGAGGGTCACGGAATAGATGAGGACCTATTGCAATTTGATGATGATGCAGCGCCGAAGGCGGTTGAAGTTGGCACCGACATCTACGCTGACGATAGCGAAGCAATCTCTGCTCTGCTGACCGACGAAGAGCGAGATATGATGGAGATCAGCAGCCAAGCCGGCAGTTCTGACGACCTGATCTCGGCTTTGGATGACGAGATTGTCTCGGCAGCGATGTTTGATGATGCAGACAGTGAGGATGACATCCTCGCCGGACTCTCTGACGAGTCATTCGTCTCCAATCTACCTCCGGAAGCCGATGCAGGTGACGACCAGATAGTCGATGCGGAGGCTGACGGAACCAGTGTCATCATTCTCGATGGCAGCCGCTCATTTGACCGCGACGGAGCCATCAGCCAATGGATATGGAGAGATGGTAGCAGCCGACAAATAGGAACCACACCAAAGGTGAAGGTCAGACTACGCAAAGGAAATCACACATTCACGCTGACCGTAGCCGACGACGCTGGTGCATCTACCACCGATGCAGTGACCGTTCAGGTGCGTTGATTGTCGAGAATCTCGGAAATGAATGCGCCGATGCGGCGAATTTCTTCCATGTTGACCTCATGGTACATCGGGTAGGTCTGAAAATCGACTGGCCAGCCATTCTCACGCATGAATTCCGCAGTCATTTCTCCACCCCTCACCGGCACTAGGTCGTCGTGGGTTCCATGGCAGATTAGGACCGGTGTGTTGCGATTGGAATCGTGGCTCTCCTGCATGTGTGTCTTGTAGAACAACAAGTAACTCGACAAGCAGACCATTCCCGCAAGTCGATGTGGATAACGACATCCAGTGTAGAGGGTCATCGCTCCACCTTGGCTGAAGCCAATGAGGAATATTCGATGGTAAGGCACTCCTCTTGCATGCTCCGCCTCAATCAGTTCAGTGATTATCTCGGCGGATTCAATCGCTTCCTCAAGACTCTCCCGGTCATCACTGTCCGGGCCGCCTCCCAAATACAGAATATCAAACCAAGAACGCATCATCATGCCGTTGTTTAGAGTGACTCGGCGAATCGGAGCATTTGGGAAAACCCACCGGGTTCCTGGTCGCTCAATGAATCGTGGCATATCGAAGAAATCGTCTGCACTAGCACCAAGCCCATGCATCCAGATGACCGACGAATCATGTTCGCTCGTCGGCTCGACTACCAGCGTCTCAGTCAATTGCATCAACTCAGGAATACTCACCGTAGTCAGAGGTTGTCCAGTGCTTCAGAAAGGGCAGGCAGTGCCTGTTCCCAAGTTGCGACGATTCCATAGTCGGCAACGCCGAAGATGGGTGCGTCCGCATCTTTGTTGATCGCAACGATGTATTTGCTGGAGCGCATGCCTGCGAGGTGCTGAATTGCTCCAGAGATGCCGACTGCGATGTATAAACTCGGATTGACCGTCTTGCCGGTCTGTCCAACCTGAATGCTGTGTGGAAGTCCCCACTCATCGACTACGGCTCGACTTGCACCGACTGCGGCACCAATCTTGTCTGCGATTTCCTCAAGGTGGACGAAATTATCCTTGTTACCCATTCCTCGGCCTCCTGAGATGATGATGTCAGCCTCAGAGACGTCTAGCCGCTCACTCGCCTTGGCGATGGCCTCCCTGACGGAGGTCGCCACATCAGCGCTCTGATTGACAGTGCTGACATCGGCACTGCCACCATCGCCCGCTGCCTCGAAAGTGTTGGGGCGCAGGGTCAGGATATAATCACCAGATACCGTAAGGGTCTCCATGGCTTTTCCAGAATAAATCGGGCGGGTGATGCTATCTCCGTCAATCCCGGTTACATCTTGCACAACTGGCAGGTTCTTCGCAGAGCCCATCCGGGCAGCGATTTCCCGCCCATGGGGGGTAGAAGCGGCGTAAATGCGGCCAGAAGCGACTGAGCCTAGAGCAGAAGCCCATGCTCCACCATCGAAAGTGGAGAAGCAATCTCCCTCGACCGCGATGACCTTTGCAACTCCGGAGAGCGAAGCAGCTTCGGCAGCACCGAAACCGCCCGGGCACAGAACTGTGGCATCGCCTCCGGCGGCGCCGACCAACTGTGCGGTGACCGGGTGTAGGTTGCTTCCAGATATCTCAGCAATTATTGTGACCATTTCTCATTCCTCCTCAGAGCACCTTCGCCTCTTCTCGCAACTTACGCACGACTGTTGGAACGCTTTCCGCTCCCTCGAACTTCTGGCCAGCAGGCTTCTCTGCCGGGGGTGATTGGCTCTGCAGTGTGACGTTTGAGCCTGAAATATCAACGCCAAGGTCACTGGGCAAGATAGCCTCAATGGCCTTCTTCTTCGCCATCATGATGCCTTTGACATTCGGGCGGCGCAATTCGTTGACCGTCTTATCAAAAGCGATTACACAAGGTGATGAGATGGCAACACGCTCCATGCCATTTGCCGCTGGGCGCAAGGCGAGGAACTCGTTGGCATCGCCAGACAGTTCGCTGACCATCGTGACACAAGCCGCGCCCATCTTCTCTGCCACAGCGGGACCGATGGTTCCGGCGTTGGTGTCAGAGGCCTGCTTGCCGCAGAATACCACGTCGGCGCCGGTCTTAGCGACCGCAGCAGCGAGAATTGCTGCTACCTGATTGGAATCGAGGGTAGTGAGGTCATCGACCTGCACGTGTAGTAGTTCTGAGGCTCCGACTGCTGCTGCATCTGTCAGCATCTTCCTGGCGCGGTCGGGACCACAAGTGATTACGGTGACCGAGCCACCCATTTCGAGTGCAGCCTCAAGCGCGTACTCATCATACGGACTCATTGACCATTTGTTCACAGCGCCTTCATCCACGCGCCCACCTGAGACCACAATCTTAGCGGTGGTATCAGGAACCTGTTTCAATAGAACTGCAATGTCAGTCATCAATCATCACCCTCGACGAATCGGCGACCTAAAACCCCTCTATGAACGATTCGCCGCTCTCACGAGGACAGTGAACTGGTGTTCATTCAATCCAGATGTAACTTCGGGCACCCTCTCGAACGCCTTCTTCCTCGATTTCCACCAGAGCAAACTCACCTCGTGGCTTAACCACACTGTCTTCTTGCAGCCCCTTGTGCAGAGCCTCGTAAGTCATCTCATCGATAGCGAGGCGACCAGCCAATCTCTCAAACATATTCCAGCCTGCAACGACTTCTCGCCAACCATCAGCAACCACGCCTTCCCAAACTTTCGCCTTGGCACCGGATCCGTAGCCACAAAGCCCGAATCGAGTGCCTTGGATGGGTGAGTTTTCCTCATAGTCAGATTCGAAGGTAGACATCATGGCTAGGAAGATGGAACCAGTGTACTGGTTACCAATCAAACTGCTCGCTCGCTGGCCCTTCTCGATGCGCTCAGCGTGAAATGTCTGATATTCTGGAGTTTTTGAGATGGCACGGCGGTAAGTGTCCATATCCTTGTTGAATACAGCCTCTCCCTCTGGGTCATCCGAGTAATCCTCCACTATAGGAATTGGCCCGAGTTCAGCCTCAATCGCTTCCCAAACCGGAGTACCCATTCTGTCGCGTCGAAATACGTCAGGGAACATTCGCTTGGCTTGGAATGCATATGGAAGGTGCATGACGATACGAGACCACTGCTCGGTTAGAATCTGGTCTGTCTCAGGATTCCATCTACCCTCAGTCTCAGCCTTCTGCTTGAAGTCAACAAAGGCGGTTTTGACCGCTTCTTGATAGCAACGATTTGAGAACTGCCCATCAAAAATCGGCTCGTCACGGTGCACCGATACCGATTTCTCACCGTGAGCAAAGATACCGAGCCGACGAACCGTTGACTCAGGCAGATGCTTGACCATCCTGTCTGCCAATCCTTCCTTGACAGTGCCACCGGCCTCCTTAGCCAGTTGCAGCACATGATTGATGACCGACCTGATTGACACTTCGCGCCTCGGCTTGAAGAAATCGTGGACGGGGGTAGTGGATACGCCCCAACAATCTGGGATGGTGAGTAGACGAGGGTTCTGGCGAATCAGCAGTGCACCGCCACCAGCACCCTGAGTGTATTCACCGGATGACTCAAGGTCGTACTTGGCGTTATCAGAGAATATCACAATGCCATAGCGGTCGTCACCGTTGCCGCGAGCCACCCAATCTAGAGTGTTGTGCAGAGCATCAACCGCACCAATGCAGGCAAATGTCATATCGACAACGTCACAGTTGCGGAAGCAGTCTTCACCGTACTGTTTCTGGTAGCGTTGGTTCAGCATGTCGAGGATGTAGGTAGCGGTCGGCTTGGAGCCGTCGAGAGCACTCTCAGTTCCAAGATACATCCTGCCAACCTTACGCGGGTCAACCCCGTTGCGATCGATGAGACGAGTGACAGCGTTAGCACCCATGGTTGCTGTATCTTCGTGAACATCTGGAATCGCCATCGCCGTAAGGCCAAGTCCCTTGTGCAACTTGCCATAATCAGCGCCCCTCATCTCGGCGAAATCCTTCATGTCGAAATATAGGCGAGGGAAGTGAATAGCGATATCGTCAATACCGACCTCAGCCATGGCAGTCCCTCCAACAGGCCGTCCCACCTCACCTAGCATTTCAAACTCCCGCCGGCACGAAACTCCTTCATGTCATTAACCGACTAGAAATGGGGTGCCGAACCCTTTGAGATATTATATCCCAGTGTGATAAGTAAGGATTGACTAACTGAATTCAGTCACCAGTGAATGAAGTAACAGCATCAAGAGTAGCCGGATTCGCTTCAAAGTGCTGATGCAATCCAGCCAATGTCTCGGACACCGCATCAGCAACGGCGAATTTCGCATCGAGTGGATGCACGGTTCCATCCGTCACCGCAGCGATGAAGGATTGCAATGAATCATAGGAGCTGGGTTCACCATACTCTGGGTTTGGCGTTACAGTGATACTACCCCTCTCGGGGAAGATGATATGCTGTAGAATCTCGTAAATCGGGCTGTCGTCCTTCTCTGGGTCGAGGTATGCTTTGCGCATCTTCTCGCGCAACTTCTCAGGTGTGTCATGCAATAGGATAGCCCCTAAGGGGTCTGACTTGCTCATTTTGTGATCGAATGAATCCATGCGAGTCCCGGCACCCTTCAGTCCAGAGATGATTGGTGTGTGGATGCAGGTCGCCTTGGTCCAGCCCCAGTGGTCAGCGACATCTCGCATATACATGTGCGCCTTGCGCTGGTCCATACCACCGATTGCGATGTCGATGTCCATCTCAAAAATGTCCGCAGCCTGCATGGCCGGATAGAAGAATTTGGACAAGTCGCCATCGCAACTATCCTCATCGCGACCCATGATGCTGAAAGTGCGGCGGGCTCGGGCAAGGCTCATGTTCTTTGAACAACGGAGAACCCGAGCCCAATAATCGCCGCTATCCATGATTTCAGAAGCGTAGGCGAAGCGGAGTTGACCGGGACCTTCACCCTCCTCTGGGTTGCCGAGCAGCGAACGGAATACCTCTTCCATGTACTTCGCTGTAATCTGGATTTTTTCCATGTCGCCACCGAACTTGTCGTTGACCCAAGCGTGCCAATCTGCGAGGAATATGAGCACGTTGACATCCGCATCTAGCATGCGGCGCAGGTTGGTTGCAAGCACCTTCCAACCAATGTGGGCCTTGCCGCTTGGCTCAAAGCCTACGTAAGCGCGGATAATGCCGTCGTCTGCAATTCGGGCCTCGAGATGGTCGACGCCTATGACTTCCTGAGCTGTCCCGGTAATCAGTTCTAGCCGGGCAGCATTATCCATAATTACCACCTATAGAATACCTTATTCAGGACTCAAGTAACGTCCCCAACTTCTTTGCAGTACTCTCCGCTTTCGTATTATCTCCAGCCTCAAGTAGTGATTCGATGGTTGAGATCAATTCCTCCGCCTGTGCGATTGTATCGGGGGAAATACTCGATGCCATTCCCATGAAATGCCTTGCCTGACTGATGCCAGACTTAGCTTTGGCTGCCTTCTTGGCGAAACCCTTCGCCTTATCTCCACGCTGCTTTGAGCCGTATCCGGTCGCCTCATCGAGAAAAGCAGACCAGCGGCGACGGGTGTCCATCGCAGCCTCCATCGCACCGGGGTCATCAAAATCGGGACGCTCTTGGTTAACATTGACCACCAATTTCCCAAGGGCATTGTACTCTCCAGTAATACTGGTCATAATGCCATGACTGCCATTAAACGAACTGTCGTCCGTCGATTCCACTGTGTCAAAATGACGCCCCGCGAGTGAGGATAAACCACCCTCCCCGGTCACTTGCTTGACTAGCCCACGCTTGACTTCAAAAGTCTCCATGCCACTTCGCAACCCTACCCTGTCGTTAATCCTCCCGCTTGAACAACGTCATATTTGGCGTGTCATTTGCCACACTTTCATTCGCGAAGGGATGAAAACGGAAGCACGCACGCCCTGCCCTCATGCCCGAGCATACGCGAGGCCACAATTGGCTCACTGCAGCGTTTGTTGTGCTGCTGATGTTCGCTTCAACAGCTGTCGTCGCTGCTGAATCCTCACACGAAATCTCAGGGGATATCATCTGGTTGGCAGAGAATGACCTCGGGCTAGCCGATGTGGAGTCCGGTAGCGCGCCGCGAATGGCGATTGTAGTAGGCGCATCGGGCTATATGCGTCTGCTTGATGGAGAAGACCCAACAATCCAAATCGAGTTGAATTCGGCAGATGATGATGACCTCGAAGCCATCTCTTGGCATCCGCGTGGAGAGAGTGCGCTAATCGTCGGGGATAACGGCACCGTTCTACGCTACACAATGGATGACCACGCGGTAACTCATGTCGGTGGTACCAGTGTGATTGAGGGCACTGACCTCAAGGCTGTTTCATGGAATACCGCCGGCTCATGGGCCTATTTCGGCGGAGAAGACGGATGGCTGTGGGCTTACCACGACACCGAAGACGGATTTGGTGAATACATACTGCTTGAAGGAACCGAGAACAGCGCAATCACCGACATCGATTGCCACCCAGAGGTACCAATCTGTGTTGTCACAACCCTCGAGGATGGAATCGGAGTTATCGACCGAGACCACTCATTGTATTGGATTGGCGGGCGTGAGCGGGCATGGTTCGGCGTTGATTGCCCAGAGAAGGTGTACCCAGATTGCTCGGCGATTGGTGATGATAGGGCATTGTCACTGGTTGCTCTGCATGAGGCCGATGCGACCTACTCCTCTCTTTCAACCAAAACCGTCACCACACTCAACGGTCAGATGACAAGTATCCATACAAAAACCGATGGAGAGGCCATAGTCTCGGTCGCGCCTTTCGCCGCTCTTGCTTGGCAGACTACAACTCAAGAGGGCTACTTTGTGATTGACCACGCTGATATCGTCGGTCAGAACTCGTTGCTTGGCGGAGAGATTCTTGTTGGAACTTGGTCGAGTGCTGATTATGTAGAGAACGGTTGGTTCGTCTCCTCGTATGGAGCAGTGATTCCATTCGCACCACAAGTAGAATCCAACCCTTGGCTGGAATCTTCAGCATCATGGGTAGTTGCCGGGCTGATTATCATCGCAGTACCCGGCGTCATTCTCGGTCTCATCTTCATGAATAGCACGACCATGCAAGCATGGTACTATGGGCGCCGAGAGCGCAAGGCCGAGACGAAGCAAGCGGCGCGAATAGAAGAGGAGATACTTGAGGCCAAGCAAGCGCGCTATTCCAAGAAAAAGAGGCGTAGTTGAGGCTGACAGCCACTTCGTGGCTATGGCGAACGTTCAAAGGGCACTTGCTCGGCGACCGCATCAGAGGCAACGACATGGCGTACGAGGCATTGGACTTCTTCGACGTTGATGGAATGCTGAACGAAGAAGAGGTCATGGTCCGCGACATGGTTCGGGACTGGGTCGACGAGAAGGTCATCCCCACCATCGAGCAGCACTACTTGGATGGCACCTTTCCAGAAGAATGGATTCGCGACCTCGGTGAGATGGGTATTCTCGGGATGACCATCCCCGAGGAATACGGCTGTGCTGGAATGTCATACACCGCATACGGTGTAGTCTGCCGAGAATTGGAGCGAGGCGACTCTGGACTACGCTCATTCGCCAGCGTGCAGGGCTCTCTCTCCATGCACCCGATTCACAAGTTTGGTACAGAGGAGCAGAAGCAGAAATAT
>CAUZSM010000006.1:0-30086 GCA_963582685.1 Candidatus Thalassarchaeaceae archaeon
GATGCAAATAATGACCCACCAATGATTGAAATCGATTCAGATGTGGATGCTCACGATATTGTCGTGGATGTTGGATTCGGACATCTCATTGCTACAACCGAATCCGGTGAACTGCGAATGTGGTCCCTCGATGATTCCAGCGAGGTAGGCTCTCTATCACTCCCGTCTGGAGTATCCAAATTCACCTCACTGGCTGTGTTTGGACCCGGCTCCATCTGGGCTAGTGACGCTGTCAGTTTGTATCAGGGAATATACGCGTGGGATTCCTCCACGCAGTCTTTCCTCACTACATGGGTGAAGAAAGCGGACCTTGCGACTGGTATCGATGGTATGGCTTCCACAATGCTGTTGATATCTGGGGATGTGTATGTAGGAACGATGGGTGGTGGAGTATACTTCTATGATGTCAGTGCAAACTCGGTCACTGAATGGAGTACACAAAACACCCTGCCCAGTGATTACATCACTTCTCTTACCTTGGCCAATACCTACTTGCTAATCGGCACCGCAGACGCGGGTGTCGCCCGACGTGACATTGCAACAGGCAATTGGCTTGCCACATGGAATGACGGTAACTGGCTTGCAAGCAACGCGATTCACAGTTTGTCCACCATCGGAGGTTGGACCCACATTATTGCCGGCGACACAGTCCATGCATACAACACGAGCAGTCTCTCCTTTATGCGCACACATACCATGTCGTCGCTGCAGTTGAATCGCGATGATGGCAGCGACCTCATTGCATGGCCGTCCGGTGGCTCGCGAGCGCCAGCCAACAACACGGTCCTTGTCGGAGATGCCTCCGGCCTATTTGCTGAACTTGAGCCAGACAGTAACAACCCGCACGTAGGTGAGATACTGATGGCTACCGGCCCAAGTGAAAACGAAATGCGAGCAGTTGTGCAAATTGGTAATCTCATCTACATTGCAGCAGGCGATAGCGTTGAGAGATTTGACACCCATCAGAATAGATGGCTGGCACCATTCTCCACGGGGGGCAGTGCCGCTCTATCTTTGGCTACCGATGGCAGTACCCTATTCGTCGGCACCGACGGTGCTGGCGTTCAGCAGTTTGCAGCGGATGGAACCATGCTCTTGCAATTGAACATCCAAGACGGCATGAATTCCAACGAGGTCAACCATATCTCGTTTGACCAGACAACCGGCTTCGTAGTCGCTGGTCATTCGCAGGCAGGACTGTCGGTCATTGACCCAACTATTGGAACAGTCAATCAAACATGGGCTACTGGTAATGGCCTTCAAAGCAATCAGATTACTGGATTGACTGCTCGCTACGGTGTTGCTTATGCTGGTACGTTCAACATGGGTGTGCAGCGTATTGACCTTGTTAACGGCACAACTTTGACCGCTTGGTCTTCTACCGGCGCTGACGACGTCCAGAGCGCCCCCATCGCGATTGATGGAACGACGATGTATCTCGGGTTGTACGGTTTTGGAGTATTCATCTACGACTTGAACACCGGTGAAATAATCGACAAATGGGTACGCACTGGTGGAGGAGGAGGAAATCAAAACCGGCAGATTCCCTCCAACGAAGTTAGGAGTCTGATGGTCGAATCAAGCGGGCATATTCTCGTGGGAACCTCTGACGGTGCTGCACGACATTCAGCCAATGGTTGGTCTCCCTTCGGTAATTCAGGAAATCAGAACGCAGATGAGTTCAACGATTTTGAGTTAGATTCCCAATACATCTACACAGCGACTAATACCGGTGTCTGCCAATACTCACGCTCCAACTTGGCCTACCAAGGCTGCTGGGATGATGACCCAGATGGCTTGCCAGGCGAATACACATTCTCGGTCAGGATGATTCAGCCAGACCGCCTTTACGTCGGCACCTACGAGGGTGCCGGAGTTATCGACATCGCCAATGATACGGTAATTCACTCTTGGGAAGCGGGCGTGCAGACTGAGAACGCGAAAACGGTGGTAATCGGCGATATTGCTTATCTTGGCTACAATGGCCTCGGTGTGCTACGTTATGACATCCTGAATGATACATGGCTTGCGCCATGGGACAGCACTACCAATTTACTCGATTCCAACGGCGTGACGGCATTGGTTCAGGACATTAACCCATCACGCATTTGGGTCGGTGGAGACATGGGGTTGAATCTCATTGATGTTGGGACCGCCACATTGGTTGTTGATTGGGGCGACGGTGGGAACTCAGGTGGAATCAACTTGCCACAATCATCTCCTGCAGAGTTGGTGATCATTGGCGACACCATGCATTATTCCATGGTGCGCAACGGATGGGACTCTAATGATTACATCTATCGTTATGACATCGTCAACCTAACGCAGAAGTCCACAATTGACGCTGGAGCCTCAGAGGGCTACACCGCCTTTGTGCATGGTATCGGCGCAGTGGATGATGTGTTGCACATCGGCATCTCACCAACCCAGTGGTGGAATGGCGATGGCCATTTGGTAATGTGGGATGCAACCACTGAGCAATGGCTACAATCGGTTGAATCCGATGGGCAGGTGCTGCGGGTCAATGCGCAGTACGCGGGTGTATGCTATCCAACCCCCACCAATTGTCACCTATACGCATCATACGGTGATACGCCACTGCACAAGGTGGACATGAATGGTAACTTGGTCACCTCATGGAATTCCTCAGTTATCGAGGGACCAATTAGGGGTATTGAGACTTGGGGTAACACTGTGCTATTTGCGACTGAGGACGGCGTTGCGCGTTACGATTTCGTAAACGACACTTGGTTGTCAACTTGGTCTGAGAACAATGGTTTGCCAAACAATGTTGAAGATGCAGTATTCTCGATGGAGGTTGTTGACAATGATCTGTGGATAGCCTCATTGACTACTGGCGGTGGATGGCAGCGTAATTCTAAGATTTCAATTCTCAATGGCTCTACTGGTAACTGGCAGGTATTCAGTGCTGGAAGTGGCCAGATTCCACAGGGCTACGGCGCTGATATTGGTGTGTGCTATGGTATAGTGCATATTGCCATGGGACGAACCTCTGGATTTGGCACTCAAGGTGGGGTAGCGCGATATGACGTGCGAACCCAGTCTTGGCTTTCAGATTGGACAATGGGTCAAGGCGGGCTGCCCGATGACGATGTATACGCAATCGCGTGTGATGAGAATTACGACGTTGTCTATATCGGATTCAACAATGGCGACGGCCAAATAGCCCGCTACAATTACCATGCCAATAATTTCTTGTCGCTTATTGACGACAGCGATGGTGTCATTGGAGAACCGGTATTTCCCGGTGCAATGGAACACAGTGGTTCGCACCTCTACATTGGTCACATGGAAGGTGGCGGCATCACCCGCATTGCTACGACAGGCACATTGGTTACTGGAATAGTAGCCTTTGACGTCGGTACAGAAGCCAACAGCATCGCTCTTGTTCCCGGCACAAGCCCACCTGCATACGCTGTCGGTCGCGCCGGTGGCGCATCCGGTTACAATCGGGTTGACCATCTTTCTCTCAATGGTTTGATTCCCGGTGCTTGGGATGTACTCGCAACTCTATCCACTGGAAGAATCGCTGAATTTGCAGGTAACTCCACTCACGTATGGGTGTTGCCAATTGATGACTATTGGTCCGAATATGGCTCAGCCGTGCTCGAGGGGCTACGGATGCCTAACGGTACAATAGAATGGACAAGGGCGTGGAATTTCAATGCTGAAGTGGCAAGTGAAATCATGTTTGACGGCGACGTCCTATGGGTCACCACAAATGGTTGGGGTATGCTACGTATCGACCTCACTACTGGCCAAGTCATCAACACGATCGGTTTGCATTGGGCTAACGATGGAATGGCTTGGCACGGCACGGACATGGTCGTAGGGCTGATGGGAACTGTTGCCACTGCCGCTGGCGTGCAGATGTTTGATGCTGCAAACATGCAGTGGGGCAATGGCAAAATCGTTGCCGGCCTGCCAAGCAATTTCGTTCGTGATTTTGGTATTCTAGGCAATCACGTCTACATCGCCACCATGGGCGGATTAGGTGTATGGAATCTAACCAGTGATGAATGGGACGATCCAATCACCACAGCGGATGGGCTTCCTACTCCAGTTCTGAACTATCTCGAGGTGGATGCTGGTTCTGGCACACTAATCATTGGAACCCCGATTGGCATCGTGCAATACCAGCCCGGCCAAGGAGTCGTTGGCGGCACTCTAGGCCGTGCGCAAGGTCTTGTTGGAGACGAGGTCAGTGGCTTTGCGCGCGCCGGTTCAGGAGTGCCATACAATCTCTATGTCTCACATGGTGGAACAGGCCCAACCAGACCGGGTGCCACATCCACTATTGTCGGGCAGCAGCAACCCCAAGCAGGTGTGCAAATTACGGTACTTGACACGTATCTTGTCGATATGTTGCCAAGCAACGAGGTGACTGCAATTGCTTCGGATTGGTGGGGTGTGCATATCGCAACCACCGAGCAGCCGCTGATGCATTGGAATGGTGCGGCCAGCGAGATGGAACAAGGCATCTCCTCGTGGGGCGTGGCCTCATGGCCGATATCTCAACTGTCCAGCGATGGAACAAACCTGCTCGCACTTTCCACTCTAGGCCTAGACCTCATTGATGTACAGAGTTCTACTCACAGTTCGACTCCCCTCGTGCGCATGCCCGGGCTAGTATCAGGATACATTGACTCAAATGGGGTTTGGGTAGCGGCCGAAGAAGGATTGTTTGCATGGACCGGATCGCCATCCTTCCAAGCGAAGGATAGGGCGGTCATGCGCCGCGCAGACCCGCTGCAAATCAACTTCGGCGGCGAATCCCACGATGTGACTGAAGAGGCAAGACCCGGCAACCGCATCCATCTGGTCAATTCGTCCAACCCAATCTCCATTCCTAATTTCGGCACCTCTGGCCCGGGCAATATCCCACTCACCCAAGATATGTTGACGATTACCAGCCCGGTTGCCGGTGCTGCGACTTGGGTCTCATCGATTAGGGTGAATTATTCTGGCTCTTGGGACCTTGCAGCCCTTGATTCCAACTTCTTGGTGAAGTTCCAGAATGCGATTGATTCTGGTTCCCTCTCCAATATGGGTCGTGCGATGCAGGTGCAATTACAATCTCCGCGTGACGGTGCTCTTGAAATTCGCCTGACCTACGATTGGGTAAGGAGTGAATCACCGAGTGAGATGATTGCTCTTTACGACAGGCCAGATGATGGCGGCAGCGTACTTGTAGCAGAATGGACAGTAACCCAAGACCACTCATTCGCTGCCTACAGGCTCTATCTGCGCGAGGGCAGCAACTGGACATCTCCACCAACTTCTGCAGATTTGTTGAGTGAGTCCTATGCTGCGCGCATACCTGATTGGACTCGAACTACCGTTGAAGTAGACACCTTGGCGGGTATCCAACTTTCCAAGACAACTCCGTATTGGGCTGTGGTAACCATCGAGTATCCAGATGGAAGTATGGGAGAGCCATCGGCCCCATTCGGTCCTGCGACACCTACCGACGAGATTCCAATACCGCCAGAGTGGGCAGAAGCAGGTCCTTCAGCCGGTGGTGCTGATGGCGATTTGTATGTTGAATGGGCTGCATGTACCGCTATGGACATGTATTCAACCAGAATTTGGGCGAGCCCTGACCTTATCACCGATGCAGTAGGACTCGCAGGTGAACTTGACCTTGCATTTTCACAGGGCAATAGCACTGTACTCATACTCGAGGAGGGCAGACCATACTGGATTGCTCTAACCTGTGTGGACGAGTCAGGTCAGCATGACCCAGCAAACGCAACCATCATCGGTCCAGTGGTACCAACCGGTGGCCTCAACGATTGGACACCACCAGCTCCAATCACGGATATCGATGCCTTCGACACTCCAGAAGATGAGGGTGGGCGAATCACAGTCACTTGGGCTCCGAATGAGGAGGAAGATTGTGCATGGTACACCATTTACATCACTGAACAGGTAACCGATTCAGCACCAGACAACGCGACTTCTGCTGAAATCGCGACCATCATTTCTGATTGTGCTGCCAATGGAACCATCATCACAGAAATTGGCGGAGTACCATTGGTCGATGGCAGACCATACTGGATTACTGTCGTCGCTGCTGACAAGTGGGGCAACGAGGACTTGTTGGATGTTACTTGGGTGAATGCAACCCCGATACAGGACAACAGCGGCGGTATCGACCCACCACCCCGAGTCGAGAGCCTTGCTGCATGGGACCACCCCGATGATGATGGTACGGCAATAGACGTCGAGTGGCTGTCAACAAGTGTGGACGATTTCTCATTCTATGTTGTCTGGACCAGCGAGCATTCGGTAGCCGATGTGGCGATGAAGTGGGTTGAATGCGAGGATGACCCTGCCGCGTGTGGACTACTGGTGATACGCCAACAACGGCAGGGCCTTTCCGAGATGATGCGAGTCAACGTCACAACAGCGTTGTATGGAGATAGCCTCGCTGACTCAACTGTATCGACAATCTCACCCGGAGAGCCGCTGTGGGTCACTGTAACTATTCACGATGTCAAGGGACACGCTTTCTTGACCCGACTTTCTGACAATATGGTGCAGGTTACTCCGATTGATAACCGAGGTGACGTGATTCCACCAGACCGCCTAGGTGCACCAGAGGCATGGGACCGACCGGATGATTCAGGTGACGGTCTGATGGTCAAATTTGCACTGAGTAGTGCGAGTGACCTCGACCACTATGCAGTATATGCAGACACCATTCCGGTGGACGATGTCACCGGCAGGGAACCGGCAAAACTCGTCGACAGGAATGTGGATGGACCAATAGAAATCGAGATGCTCTCAAATGGACAACGCATCGACCCCGGAGTCAAGATATGGGTCACGGTTGTGCCTGTGGATACTTCGGGCAATGGTTGGCTGACCGACCTCTCATCTGCCTATGCAATTGCCATTGACGACAGTTTGACAGACCCAGGACTGCACATCCCAAAAGTCACTGGTGTGAAGGCGAAGTGGACTGATGATGGCGAAGGAATCGTTGTCTCTTGGGAGGCTTCAGATGACCCACAGGTTCGTTCTTACTTCATTTTCATCAGTGATTCACCATACGAGGACATTCGCCATGCCCTCCTCGCCGAAGACCGATTGCAGAGTACTCGGTTCCAACTTGGACAGACTATCGATGAGAATTACTCCAACAATCAGTCGTGGTACATCGGTGTGGTCGCATTCGACGGAGAGGTGCATCGCTTCGGCGTGGACCCATACCATCTGTTGCCCTATGAGCCACCTGCAGATGTGGAGGGAGGCGGTACTGGCGAGGGTGAAGCCTCACAATGGTGGGAGGCATTCTCCTCCTTCGAACTCGTCGCAATTACTCTGCTTTCGCTGATGATATTGCTACTCTCCCTGGTATTGGTCATCAGGTTGCGAAAGCCAAGATTCGACCCGCTCGACCATGCGTCACCAAACTGGGAATTGCAGGGTGATGACTGGTCTGATGGAGATTCACCCGCAAACATTGATTTCGGTGCAACATTGCTACCAGCGGCAGAATCCATAACCAGTGTAACTACCGCTCCTCAGGTAAAGAGCGACACAGCACCAGCGACCCCGATTCCAGATGATATCGACGAATCTCTCGATGATTTGGCCGCAGACCTGCTTGGGGCCTCACCGAAGAAGGATGACGAATTAGACACATCTTTCCTCGATGACTTGCTTTGAGATTGTGAATAGTTCACATGGGTGGCTTGAAGCGGTCCTCAAGGCTCGTCGAGTTCAATGGCGTCACCCTTTGACTCGGTATTCACAACACTGCCTTGGAATGGAGCAGGTGACGTCGCGTTTCGACCCAAGCACATATCTCGACTTCAGAACCACTCAGAGAGGTTGGGAATAGATTGGCCAGATGATTTTGAGCAACGTCTAGCCGAATCTGTCATCTCCACAGAAATCCCTGAAAATCAACATGGCATGGGTCTTGCTAGCATTCGCTTAGAAAGGGATGGAACAGTCAGTATTTCGTATCGTTGGGCAGAATGCCCTCCTTCTCCCCTGAAGGCAGTTTCACAACAAGCCCCTAGATGGGAAAGTCAGGTGATGGGCTCCAAACATGGAGATTGGTTGCCATACTCCGCAGCTAGAGAGGCTGCGTTGTCTAGCGGGGCTAACATTGCATTGCTAGTACACGACGGAGCAGTAGTCGATGGTGATCGCTGTACCCCTATGTTGCTCGATGCCGATGGTGTCGCGCACGTGTCGGTTAGTTCTGGTGGTGGAATTGATTCGGTCACGCTTGCAGTGTTACTTCCAGCGCTTGAGCAGGCGGGTATTCCATTGCATCACTCCCGCCTGACTGAAACATTACTCGGGCGTGCACGCGAGGTAATCGTAGTCGGCAGTGGTTGCGGAGTGGCGTGGCTCTCTGAAATCGATGGGCAGCCAGTAGGAACTGGTGCATTAGGGCCCCTGCATACAATTCTATCAGAAGCGTTGGACACTGCACTTGAAAATGGGTATTCACCACTAGTCGTAGGGGTGGATTCGGAATGAGTCAAACTGTCATTGCTGAATCTTGGGCAATTTCTTCAGACGACAATATTGCACTGGACTTGCTTGCCCACTTGCGAGAATATTCCCTCATCGGAGAGGCAGAAGGCGTGCGAGAATACGGAGCTCCAGATGAATTGCTGATGCATTCAGGTGGACCCCTTTCTGACATTTCTCGCTATTCGATGTTAGCAGGTCCGTGCATGGTGAGATACGTCGCCAGACAACCCTCGCGCGATGAGATTCCGGCACTGGTTGCCGACCATTCTCCATTGGCGGGCGAACTGCGACTCAATCGCAGCCGTCCGGAGTTGGCTTTCTCTGAGGAACACTGGGACGGTGAACAATGGACACATCGCACTACCATCACGGGATCCGACCTTGCTTCCGCCCTACGTGCGTGCGCGGAGCGAGGCAAACCAACACAGAGTGCGATGGGTTCAGCAGTAATTTCAGGCACTCCGGATGATGTTTGTTTACCGGTCAGACCCGGCATTCTTTCTGGATTGTTGACCTATGAGATGTTGCAGTGGACCGAGCCACTCAGCCTACGCCATCCTCCACAGGAGGATGAAGTACTTGCAATTCTATGGAGAGTTGACCGATGGTTGGTTCACGATAGGGCAGAAGGACGACTGCATTTGCAGATCACATTTGATGATGAATGGTCGAAGTCGGTCTCTCGCCTCCTTTCTAACCTGACCGATTCAACGACCGACGAAATCAGGCTCCCTGCAAGGCCGCCGATTCAGAAAGCCACCCTTAGACAGGCACAGAGTGAGAGTGATGAAGAACATGCAGGAAAGGTGCGGCAAGTCCAGCAGGCGATTCGCGAAGGTGTGCTTTACCAACTCAATTATGGCCGCATTTGGCAAGCAGAAATAGATGACCCGTGGGAGGTTTTCCAAAGGCTCTCCACATCTAATCCAGCCCCGTATTCTTCTTGGCTGCACACTCCTGACCTAGGTTTGGCCATCGCATCTTCAAGCCCTGAAATGTTGTTGAAACAGCAAGGACGCCATCTCGCAACACGCCCCATCAAGGGCACTCGACCTCGTGGGGATGATTCGGAGATGGATGCGAATCTGCGAGGTGAATTGGCTGGTAGTCGCAAGGAAGTGGCAGAACACCTGATGTTGGTTGACCTTGAGCGCAATGACCTTGGCAGGGTTTGCAAAGCAGGAACGACGAGGTGGAATCGTTGGCGCATCGAGTCTTATCCTAATGTCCAGCATATGGTATCGGAGATAGTTGGTGAACTGCGTGATGACGCAGACGGCTTCGATGCGCTACAAGCAGTATTTCCCGGCGGCTCAATAACTGGTTGTCCAAAGAGTGCTACCATCGCTGCCATCGACGAAATTGAACAGCGACCTCGTCGAGCATGGACCGGCTCAATTGGCCATATTGACCACAGCCGTGGCATCTCAGAATGGAATATTCTGATTCGTACCCTCGAGGCGACAATGGTGAAGGGGGCAAGTTCTGGAGGCCCCAAACAATGGCATGCAGTTGTTCAGGCAGGAGGTGGGCTAGTTATCGAATCAGACCCACTTCAAGAGGTGGAGGAAGCCCGATGGAAGGCTCACGCGCTCGCTGAAGCTGCGTGGGGTGGCGAAGACGATGGAGGGGCAAGAATTGCACAATTGTCTGAAGTGAGCATTCACCCGATTCCTCCTATCACTGCTACAGTCAGGTCATTGATTGCGAGTCGTGACACCGATTTGGTTCGACCGAGTACCGATGCCCTTCCCCAACCTATCGTGTGGAGCGAGAACATGCAGTTGCACAAGCCTGCAGAAGGGGTTGCCCGCGTGCTGTTCATTGATAATCTCGACTCTTTTTCATGGAATATTGTTCACGCCTTCGCATCGCTTGGAGCAGAGGTCATATCACACCCGGGAAGGGCGGATTCCCCTACTGACCTCGCGGTTTTGCTCAAACAAGTCACCCCCACTCATGTTGTTCTAGGTCCTGGGCCCGGAAGGCCAGAGATGTCTGGCATTACGATGCAGATTGCTCGTAATGCGCTCGCTGGTGAATTGTTGAGCGAACATGGCGAGCGTTTGCCTTTACTCGGCATTTGCCTCGGCCATCAAGCGATTGGCATCGCCGCCGGATGGCCGCTGATTGAGAGTCCACTCGGTGCGGTACATGGAGTTCCGGAGGCAGTAGAGTCTGACGAGGGGATTCTTCTGATGACTAGATACCACAGCCTGATGCTTGCACCCGATGAGATACAAGCGGGCGGAGACCTCTGCATCGTAGCGAATGATGCAGCGACCAAAACTATTCCAATGGCCCTCACTCACAATTCACTTCCGATAACCGCCTATCAATTCCATCCGGAATCAGCAGGCTCGGTAGGCGGCTCAGGCCTGTTGGGTCAATTCCTCGAACAGTAGAGCCTCCGCAGGTGCATGCTTGCGCTGCGAAGCGTTCAAGAAACGACTTCGGCTCGACCGGCTCGGAGAGCAAGATGCCCGCCTGCCGCCTGTGCCGTTCGGTCTATCCCGAGGACCAGTTTATCACCGGTAACGGTCCTCGATACCAGATATGTGTACGTTGCGGAGTTGAGGAGGGAATCGTCGAGGCTGACGATGTTCCGCAGTATTACAGTGATAATATCGCCAAGAAGCGAGCATCAGTGTTCGGACGTCGATGGATGCCATGGTTCTGGCTCGGTATAGGATGGTTGGTCTGGGTCGTTTTATTCCAAGGACTTGAGTTGTGGACTACTGCGATGCTACTGCTCCTTTTGCTCGGCACAGTCAGTCTGCCAGTACTCCATTTACTACGAACCCCTAGGTTTAATGCTGAACTGCGTAAACTCACACCCTAAGGGGTGTAGGGTTGAATCAGTCAGTGAAATGCTCTAAATAGGGTCACGACGAGCGGAAGGATAGAGGGAACACTGGGTTCCCTGTGAACGAACTGTGGCTTTAGTGACATATAACGGAGGAATAAACGAAGCACTGCGTGGGAATTTGGGAAGCGAGATTGACTCGCTTGTAGCGTTGTATACGCACCCTCTTCCCGCGAGCGCTCAACGCGACGGGGCCGAGCGTCAGCTCGCTCCCCTTTGCGACGTCATTCAAGCCCACCCGCACCTCCCAGAGAAGAACACCCTGCACGGCGGGGATCATCCTGGAAAGAGAGAACAGCGGGTTCTCTGAAAATGGTTTACAAAAAAGGAAGTGAAATGAAAATGAACACACGAAAGAACCTGAGCATGCTTGTAGCTCTGTTCCTCGTATTGATGGCGACTTCGGTCTCCGTCAGTGGTGAAGGCACCGACCCACTCGACCCGTCAGACGGCGGCGCAGATTGGGACGGAGATGGTCTAACCAATGCAGAGGAGCAGCAGCACGGAACGGATATGACAAAGGCGGACACCGATGGTGACGGCCTGCCAGACGGATGGGAGGTCTCTCATGGCCTCAACCCGAACTCTGGCGGCGACGCTAACGCGGACCCTGACGGCGATGGTTTGACCAACGCCCAAGAGTACGCTAAGGGTACCAACCCTAACAGCGCAGACACCGACGGCGACGGCCGACCTGACAGCACTGATCCTTTCCCGAACGACCCTAACGACGGTGAGTACTCGGACTCTGACGGCGACGGTATCCCCGACGCCTATGATCCGGATTACCAAGACGCGGAGACTGGCAGTGGAGACGGCGGCACCAATGGTGGCGGCGAATCCAATGACCAAGGTCAAGGCGAAGGTCAGGGACAGGGACAGGGCCAAGGTCAAGGCCAAGGTCAAGGCCAAGGTCAAGGCCAAGGTCAAGGCCAAGGTCAAGGCCAAGGTCAGGGCCAAGGTCAAGGCCAAGGTCAAGGCCAAGGTCAGGGCCAAGGTCAGGGCCAAGGTCAGGGCCAAGGTCAGGGCCAAGGTCAGGGCCAAGGTCAAGGCCAAGGTCAAGGCCAAGGTCAAGGCCAAGGTCAAGGCCAAGGTCAAGGTCAAGGCCAAGGTCAAGGCCAAGGTCAGGGCCAAGGTCAGGGCCAAGGTCAAGGCCAAGGTCAGGGCCAAGGTCAAGGCCAAGGTCAAGGCCAAGGTCAGGGCCAAGGTCAAGGCCAAGGTCAGCAGGGCCAGCAAGGTCAGCAAGGCCAGCAAGGCCAGCAGGGCCAGCAAGGTCAGCAAGGACAGCAGGGCCAACAAGGCCAGCAGTCCGGCCAGCAAGGTCAGCAGGGCCAGCAAGGTCAGCAAGGCCAGCAAGGCCAGCAAGGCCAGCAAGGTCAGCAGGGCCAGCAAGGTCAGCAGCAAGACAACGGTCAGGGCCAGCAGCAGCAAGGTGGTGAGCAAGGTGGTCAGCAAGATAGCGGCCAGCAGCAAGATCAGAATGGTGAGAACCAGAATGGTGAGAACCAGCAGCAGCAAGGTCAGACCCAGAACGGCCAGCAAGGCCAGCAGGGTCAGCAATCCGACCAGCAGCAAGGTCAGCAACTTGACAACCAGGAAAACAACGGGGACAACGACAACGATGGAGATGGCATCCCTGATGACATCGACACCGATGACGATAACGACGGCATCCCAGATGACGTTGACTCCAACCCGATGGACCACGACAACGACGGCATTGACGATGCAGAGGACAATGATGATGACGGCGACGGCATTGACGACCGCGAGGAAGTCGAGGACGGCGATCCGAATACCAACATCTATGACCACGACAACGACGGTGTAGCCGACAACATGGACCTGGACATTGACAACGATGGTATTGACAACCGTAACGACCTGTACGAGAACGGCAGCTCAGCTGCTCGCGACCACGACAACGATGGACTCAATGACGGCGTCGACGACGACGACGACAACGACGAAATCCTCGACGTGGACGAACTCGACGGGGCATACGGCCAGTGGCGTTATGACCACGACAACGATGGCATAGATGACCGAACCGACACGGATGATGACAACGATGGTCTGTCCGACTGGTTCGAAGCGAATGACGGCAATGACAACACCGGCCAGTTCGATCACGACAACGATGGCATAGATGACATCGATGACGATGACGACGACGGTGATGGCATCCTCGACGACCTCGAAGTCTGAGAGTAGTCAATCGCTTTGTCAAGTGAACAAAGGCCTGCCAAACCTCACGGTTTGGCGGTGACAGGCACCTCCGGGGGCGCTGCCCCCGGAGGGCCGCCCAATAGGGCAGCACAGAATTTGCCATCACACAGCAGCCAATGTTTGACGACGAAGTATGTCGTTGACGCTTCCACCCCGCAACATAGCCATGCGATGCACGGCACCTCCCGAACGATGATTCAGCGGTAGCGCTGGATATTGGCGGATAGAGGGAACAGCGGGTTCCCTGAACCAAAACAGATGAACGAAATGAAATCAAAAAACGAAAAACAAAATCAAAGTAAACGAATCGTGATATTACTCGCGATAATGACAGTGATGATACCACCTGTGCTCGCAGATGCCGGCAATCCATTGGACGCCACCGACGGTGGCGGCGATGACGATGGCGATGGCCTCTCGAACTCAGAGGAAACTCATTATGGAACAAGCATGACAGATTCGGATACCGATGGAGACGGTTTGTCAGACAGTTGTGAAATTGCTAGTGGACTTGACCCATTGCATTCGGATGACCCATTCGGTGATTTTGATGGTGACCTGCTCAGCAATATTGACGAATGCGAGTTTGGTACCGGTCTCAATGATTCAGATTCGGATGACGACACTATTCCAGATGGATTAGACCCAACGACTGCCGGCTTAGAAAAACCAGGAATTTTGCCGCAGTCAGACGACTGTAAACAGACCGAATGGCAACTTCAGCAGACAATTATAGATGAATCAAAACAGCAATTAAACACCTACCGCAATATTGCCTATCCGTGGTACGGAACCCCTGAAGGCGATTCCGCCTACTGGTCATATTGGTATGGTTGGTATGGCCCTCAAGCCCAAGGGTATGCTCAAGGCTCAGGCTCAGGTCAGGGACAAGGTCAGGGACAAGGTCAGCAAGGACAGCAAGGCCAGCAAGGCCAAAATGGCCAGCAAGGCCAAAATGGCCCTAATACGAACTCCGGTGATGGTATTTCTGAAGATTGGGATGATGCCGGTGATGGTGCAGAAGAATTCTCCGGCACTAACAATCAAGAATTTGGTGTGGATGAAGGCGATTTCGTCAAGACCGACGGCCGCTGGATATACTACCTGCACGAAGGCCGCCTATTGATTATGGGCGTAGGCCATGTGGGAGAAATCATTCCTACCAGTGCACTTGACATTGACGGGCAACCGACCGAGATGCTGAAAGTAGGCGACCGGATTATTGTGATGTCAACGCTGCTACCGTGGCGAGACGATATTGACCCAATGTTGCGCGAAGCGCTCAATCAGACAGGATATTGGAATAACTATCAACAAGGCTACTACGGCTATTATGGCTATTATTGGTGGACACCGCCAGTAACTCAGATGACGATAATTGATGTATCAAACCCGGCTGACCCGAAATTGGTTCGCGAATATTACGTTGAAGGCTTGCTAGCAACCTCAAGATTGGTTGGCTCAGGCGTTCGTGTGGTTACTTCAACCGACGTAGTTGATACCGACCTCATCACCCGACCAATCATCTCTAACGAGGAGTTTGAGTTGTATAATAACAGCAAAATGGATGAGTGGAATGCGGCATGGAATAGAAGCATTGACGAGGCGATTGAGGCTAACATCGAAATCGCTCGTAACAAGACGATGGATGATTTCCTACCGACTGTACACGCAAAACTCAGCGAGGGAATGATAGTCACTTCAACAGCTAATGGTCGCGGTTGTACGGATGATTACTCCGGACTTGGTGGCACGTATTACCGCTTGACATCAATTTGGACCCTCGACCTCAATCAGACAGCCCCCGGATTGCAGGTAACTCACACAGAGGCTGGATACTACCCAACGATTTATGCTAGCACAGAAAACTTCGTGTTGGCTGAACGGATTACTGAAAGAGATTCTCAAGGCTATTGGGTGCGCAACACAATCGTGCATCAAATCGAGATTACCGATTCATCATCCACTACTTATCGAGACAATGTCAAGGTGCTGGGAACAGTAATTGACCAATTTGCCATCTCGGAATGGAAAGGAATGATTCGGATTGCTACTACCGAGCAAATGTGGAATGGCGCGCGGCTTCCAACTAGTGGCGTACACGTGCTTTTGCCAGAATTTGATGAGCGTGGCACCGGTGGTTTGCGACTAATCGGCTCGGTGCGTGGAATTGCACCCGGTGAGACGATTTGGTCGGCGAGATTTGTCGGCGATGAGGCATATATCGTCACCTTTGAGCGTACCGACCCATTGTGGACCATTGACCTATCAGTTCCAACCCTACCGCAAGTGAAGGGTGAGTTGGAGGTTCCCGGCGTATCTACCTACATCCATCCGATGGCAGACGGAAGACTGCTGACGGTGGGCTGGACCGGTACTGCGCAAGGCCTAGATTGGGGAACACAAGTTTCTCTATTCAACGTCTCAGACGATGAAAATCCAATTGTAGAGGATGAACTCATTCTTGGTTTGCGAGACAGAATTCGAGGACAGAGTTACACTTGGTCGTTCAGTGAGGCATTGTTTGAACACAAGGCCTTCCAATGGTGGGAGCCTGAGCAATTGCTCGCGTTGCCACTATCCACTTGGAGGAGCGAACGGGTTGAAACGGCTCATGGCTGGACTTACAATTACGAAATAATCAGCGAATTGGTGTTGGTGAAGGTTGATGAGAATGGAACCCTGACGGAACATGGCAGAATTGACCACTCAGGATTCTACGAAGATGGCAATTATTGGCGTTGGTATTACTCCAGCACCGGAGTTCGCCGTTCAATCTTCATGGATGACCATATCTACGTGATTAGTGGCAGTGGAATAACCGCTTCAAAAATTTCTGACCTATCGCTAAGTGCATCTTTTGATTTGCATTCATGTGTGGCAACGATGGTTGATGAGAAGTATACCTCACAACGATTCGCTAACTGCGAAGTTGAGACTTGGAATGCTTGGGCAAGTGCGAGCGAACTTGTTGAGGATATTCCATTGATTAATCAGACCTATGTTGAGCAATACGAATCTCCGGATGAGGAAGTGCGCAATGAGGGTGGGTCCGATGATGAGGTTGCGACAGATGCGACCGAAGTCCGAGACTTGGCCGATGAATGGGCAACTGATGGTGCGGATGAAATCGCTGCACTACAAGCAGATGATGGTGGTGATGATGAGATGATTCTCCACGATATTACACAAGCGGGTGATGATGCTCCGCCGCAGGCAAATCTAGACCTTTCTGATGATGCTGAACGAAATCAGTTGGCGGGATTCCTGTTGATTGCGGGTATGATTCTATTTGGAGTTGCATTGAACCTGATGGCTTGGCGAAATAGCCGAATCAGACAGGAACGCTCTGCAATGATCATGGCATGGTTACAAAATCCCCCATCAATGCAAGATGACTGGTAAACCCGCTGAGTAGAATGACGACGAAGCGTGGGGGTCGCCGCCGTTTGGCGGCGGCTCCCACCTCCTTTAGTTTAAGGCGAAATGGAGGACTAACCACGATTTGCTGTGATTCAAACAATAGAGTTGAAATTGATACTCAGATGCTCTCGTGATACGCACACGCACGCGCGCAGCGAGTCGTTGATATAGCGGTCGTAAGTGGCGGCGTGCTTCGCTCGGGTGAATTATATGAATAATCTGCGAAATTACATTGAGACAATAGGTGAGATGCGCAAGGTACAGTGGTCACTGTTGATGGTGCTGATGATGGTACTATCCACGACCGCAAGCCTCGCTTTCTCCAACCAGACAGACGACGATGGCCTACAGGCCTCGCCAGTGGTCAAGCACGCTGTGCAGACCATGGACCAGCACGACCAACCATTCCGTGAGGTCGAGAGCCGTGGTGAAATGGCAAGTCCATTCGGCCATCCGGCTTTGATGGACTCACAGTATCCAGACCCTGCTGTGTTGTACGGTAAGGTCAGCGATGTATCGATATTGAATTTGAAAGCAGATGGCTGGACACTGCATCTGGAAGAAAGAATCTCTGATGACCACGATAACGACGGTATCAATGACCTTGAGGACCTTGATGACGACAATGACGGTATCTACGACTTGATTGAGCGCTTCGATGGCTGCTATGGCACCGGTTCACTCGACCACGACAACGATGGAATTACCGATGAAATGGACTGGGATGATGATAACGACGGTATCCTTGAGGGACCGCTCGATATGTCTCAGGGTGCAGATCCACTCAATGTCAGCACTGACCGCTATGTGATGCCCGGCTCCACTCACCCATGGACTGGCAACACAATTCCGGTTGGCTACCTCGTTGACCAGAACCCGTGGGACCACGATAACGACGGAGTTCCCGATGAGGACGGCGACGGCAGCGGTTCTGGCTCATACGATGAGGACGACGACAACGACGGTCTCATCGACCAATTCACATGGCCTTGCGACCTTGATGGTGATGGGATGCCGGATTACTTTGACGATGATGACGACAACGACGGAATCACTGACCTCAACGATGCTAATCCCTATGATGCATCCATTACCACCTTCGTGAGTTACTCCTACACCACTTGGACATCCAACCAATATTCTCAGTACAGTGGCGGTGTGAATTTTGTCGCACTAGAGGCTCTTTACCACCCGCTTTCCCCGACTTTCACCACTATTGTTGATGGCGACTTTGACGGAGATGGCATTCCCAACTTCCTTGACCCTGACGATGATGGCGATGGCCTCCCTGACAGTGCTGATACCGACGATGACAACGATGGGCTACTGGATATGTACGACCCTGATGACGACAACGACGGCATTGCTGATGAGTGTACCAACGTCGATTACAACAACGACGGCATCAACGACCTCACTGGGCTGATCTCTGCTCCATACGAGGTGCCGGGTGCAGACAACGACAACGACGGCAATATCGACTGTGAACTCGATTATGACCGCGATAAGGATGATGACCGCTGGCGAGCGATTGACCAGAACTACAACGGCATCTGGGATTGGTTCGATGAGGACATGGGTGGAAATGCTACTCCAGACAATCCTCTTGGCCAGCCTTCGTGGGATGTGAATGATTTCGCTTGGGACATCGATAACGATGGACAAGAGAATGAGAACGATTCCTTCCCAACAACTCCACAAACTACAGTGAGCAATTGGGATTGTCAAACAGTCGCAAATCCAAACCCGGCCAACCCTGACCCCCGCTGTAACACCATGCGCGGTTCATGGGCTGCGTTCAACGATTGGGACGGCGATGGCATCAACAATTGGGACGACATCGATGATGACGGTGACGGTATCGTAGATTGGCTTGATATTGATTGGGATTGTGATTTTGACAACGATGCTGATATTCACCAAATCAACGGCACTCGTTATCGTGACGATGGGCCTAACAGCGTCGATTCTGACGTGGATGGGGACGGTCTTGAGAATGATATCGATTGGGATGATGATAACGACGGCATCCCCGATTTCTATGACCCTGATGACGGAAATTGTGGATTCGTCGACAATGACGCTACCGACAACTTCTGGCAGCCATACTTCCCGGTTGGCGACCAAGGTGCCACCGATGGCTCTCTAGACAGCCAAGATTACCAAGACAGGTCCAGCGATTTCTGGAATATGACCTTCCTGATGAACCCGTTCACTGCTAGCCAAAACTTTGTGCTGCCCTACAACGGATATGACGGTTCCACAGTTCCTCTAACCAATGGACGAGTTCCTGAGATGTACTGGTATGTACTCGCACGATGGAGTCCATACAATGGAGGAAATGAGGCTGACATCGATATTGATGGTGATACTTTAACCAACGGTTTAGACGTTGACCAAGACGGTGATGGTTTACCGGATTGGTGGGACCAAGACGAGGGCAATGACGGCTTACTCGATATTGATGATTTCAAGATGGGAGGCACTGTTGACAACACCGGAACCTGCGGTTTCACAACGACCGATGGCTATGCTTGTGGTTGGCTGTATGCGACCAAGTATTGGCTGCCTTTGGATTGGGGCAACAACTTCCAGTGGACCTTGCCGTTCTCAATTCGTCCAGACCCAACCTACACTGATGGGCCGTATGATGGCGCTAACAGCGCTGGCAATTTCCAATGCACAGGCGCATCGTGCTATCAGATTGAGTTCAACGGGCAGACAGTTGCTGCATTCAATTACTCAGAGGTGGCGCACAACCGTGACCTTTGGGTCACTTGGATTGGGCTTGGCACTGGTATGTGGTCTTGGAATTCTGACACTAATGGCAATTCCTTCCCAGACGAAGGGTTTGCTGACCTGATGAATGATGATGTGGACCCAGATGATGACTGTGGTGCACACGTGGGTGGGTTACCACAGCCCGGTTGTATGTTCAATGATACGGCAGATGTTGATGATGATGGGGATGATGTTTACGACCTCTATGATGTCGATGACAACAACGACGGTATCTGGGATTATCTTGAGGTCGACTCCGACAATGATTGGGATGACGATGCTTTCACGCAGCCACCTGGCAACTTCTTCACTGGCGATAACTGTGTTGACAACGACGATGACGGCACCGATTCCGACCCGGATGGGGACGGCTGGTTACAGGCGGTTTGGGACCGTGGAATCATGGGACAGGGCATGCTATTCCCCGAATATTACGATGTTGACAATGACAACGACGGTGTGCCGGACGGCGAGGACCCGAACGACGACAACGACGACGTGCTCGACGTTGACCAAGAGTTGATTTGTTTTTGGGGCGAAGAGCAGTCAACTTGGGACCACGACAACGACGGCATTCTAAATTGGGCTGACGACGATTGGGATGGTGATGGCTTGACAAACATTGATGAAGGCAATGGTAGCACTCCGTTAATCACACCATGGGACCACGACAACGATGGAACTCGTGATGATTTGGACCTTGATGATGACAGCGACGGTATGCACGATAAGGACGAAATCATGCTATGGCCTTCACGCTTCGGCCGTAACTCAACTAACCCGTGGGACCACGATGACTTCGGTAACGGTGAGGGCATGGCACATCCGCTTGACCCATTCACCGGACCTGATGCAATTGACAGGGATGATGACAATGATTCCCGCGAGGACCTTGATTTCGACATCCTTGAGGAAGGCTACCCGATTACCTGCAACAACACGCAGACCCTTTCTTCTGACTGGGACCATGATAATGATTGCATCCTCGATGAGAACGACAAGATTCCGACTCGAGTGAATATGACCACCCCACACACACTGTGGATAGATGCGAGCCACCCAGTAATTTTCACTGGAACTGTGTTTTGGTACAACGTTTCGACAGGCAACTTCACGCCTGCTGCGCAATTACCTGTGCAGGTACACGTCGCTTGGACACAGAACGGGACCTCGGCTATCGAGACCATTGACGTGCTCTCCAATAACTGGGGTGCGTTCACAGTGGGACAATTCCTGTTCCCTGAGAACATACACGTTGGTGACAACACCACATACGAGATTTGGGCAGAAGTAACCGAGATGTTCATTCATGACGGATCGACTTCTGAAAAGTATCCAGTGGAGGTCAAGGCAAATCTGACTCTTGACTATGTATCATGGACGTACTTCCGTAGCGACGAGCAACCGTTGTGGCTTGACTTCAAGGCGCACTACAGTGCTGATTGGGACCGCGGAATTTTCAGCAAGCGTATCGCACACGCACCAATCACCTTCCAGATTAGCGGCGGGCCATTCGGAAACCGAACGACTCCGACCAATTACACCGGCTACGGCATGGGCTACCGCGCTGATACTGGTGGATGGGCCTCGCTGTCCTATATCCAGCAATCAGGAGCTGCTGGTGAGTGGAAGCAGGTGCGTTGGAATTCAACGATGGACAATGGCGCAGGGATGTTACCCGGCGGCTACGAGGAGATTGTTTGGAACAACTTCAGCCTCAACCACGATATTGTCGGACGCTACGCCTACTCTAACACTAGCCTGCCAACCGGCGATTACGAGATAATCGGCCGTATTTCACCTGAATTAGCTGGCGAATGGCCGTGGCCATGGGTTGTCGGCGATGAGACCGACACCTTCTACATCCGTAGTATGCATCGAATGTATGTCGAGGCCGAGGTAATCATCAGCGCTACTAACGCGGTATACTTCTGGGATAGCACACAGTTCACAGGCTCGTCTTACGGTGCATGGAGAGCATTGTTCAACGGACCTGGACTGACTGCAAACGGCATAGATTACGATGAGGCACGACTCGGCAAGCCGTGGCCAATTGAGTGGGACGGAAGCCCAGCGGGTTTGACCGGTGAGGCAGCAAGGTTGCGCCCCTTCCTTTCGTCTAATGGCACTCATTGGGCAATAACCATGCAGAATGGTGGCGATTTCAACGTGCCACCATGCGGCCCGATAGACCCGTCTGACCCTGATAGCGAGGTACGCTGTGAGATAATTCCTGAGATGGACACCGGCGAGAATTTCCGAGTTATTGGTAATGTGACCAATCGCACCGGTACACCATGGTTGCAAGACCCGATGGCTTTGCAAGTGGACCTCGACCACAACCGTATTTTTCAGGGTAGTCAAGAAACCGGCTACGCTCGAGTTCCAACAATGTGGGGAGGAGAGGCGCGCTTCGATTACAACTGGACTTGGTACAGTCAATATGCAGCATCGACCTATGGAGTGAGGGTGGACTTCACCAACTCTGACTTCTACTTCACAGGTAACCAGACTTCGGTGCTGGCTCCCACTGGGGCTTATCTGAACATATCAGTGGTGGGTACAACTGATTTCCAGTTGAACTCGGTACCGCGTCTTTATCGCAACCAGAACACTACTGTAGAGGCAAGGTTGGTTGATAACGCGTTGCAGCCGGTTGGTAATATGCCCGTGAACTGGACTTGGTCCGGCGATGGGGAATACAACATCACCGAGAGTGATAGCAATGGCGTATTCAAGATTCCAATGAATATCTCAGCCACCCATCCACTTGGTAATTTCAGCCTGACCTTTGAGTTCCCCGGTAATGACCGGCTCAAGGGCAACCGTGTCGAGATGGAAGTATGGGTGGTCAGTAGAACCTTCATCGACCTGATTTCGACCACTCCGAACCTACGCTCAAGTGGTGAGGTCTGGCAGTTCACTGCACAGGTGACTGACGATAATCGAACGCCCGAGCGCGACCTTGGGCAAGCCTTGGATGGCAACACGAGCAACGGCGGCACGGTGCAACTCATCTTTGAGGGCACAGACTTCGACAACCAACAGCACCGACAGGTCGTTATCGAACTAGTACCCAATGCGGGTGTGATACATCACGAGATTACCTTGGACCCACAATTGCTGAAGGAGGACCCAACATCTTACCTGCCTGATGGATTCGGTCCGGTGACGGTTTACCTCCGCTTCCAAGAGAATATGCCCCACGAGGGTTGTGCGGAGTTAGAGGAATACCAACTGTCGCTACAGGGTGCATGGGACCCGTGCACTGCGGTGCAGGGCAGTGACCACTACAGGCGAGTGATGCAGTACAATGTCGATGGGTTTTCGCTCATCGGTCGTACTACGCTGGCTGTCGATGACCAGATTGTCTACACCAGCGAGGTCGACCCGCTGACAGGCCAGAACGTCGAGAAGCCGATGACTGTGACTGGATACCTCGTCGATGAACTCGGTGGTAACCTAACCAACCGTGCAATTCGAGTTTCCTATGAGATGACTGGAGGAGCACAAGGCGTAGTCGCCTGTATGCCGGCTACATCTGACTATGACGGATACTTCGAAATCACCTGTCCGCTCGATGACGTGATGGCAGGTCATGCTCGCGTAACAGTCGAGTACAATGCTTACGACAATAACGACCGGTATCGCTACAAGAACGCGAGCGTGACCCGGATGTTCCCGGTGTTCAGCAATTCGACGCTGCACATTTCCGAGGTCGGACCATTCAAGACAGATGTTGACCGATACGAATTTGCCAACGCTTCTTCCTTCCCGGTATTCTACCTGAAGGAATCCTATCACATCAAGGCTCTACTACAGCAGAGCAATGGCAACCCGCTCGGCGGCAAGTGCCTGAACATTTACATTGACCCGCAGCGCAATACTCGGCCGGTCGCGACAGCGACTACCGGGGACGGCACTGGGCTGATCGATTGGTTCAGTGGTGACCCAGAGCAGAATCCAAGCAGAAAGGGCATCGACCCAAGTGGAAATCAACTCGAGGGCTTCCGTATTCTGAGATTAGCCTACGAACCTGCACTCGAGGTGCCCGGAGGCTGTCACAAGGAAGCAAGCGCCGTTGTTAACGGCTCAAAAATGGACATGTGGGTGCTGGTACGCAGCCGCGTGGACATGCTGGTCAAGGACCCGTGGCAGACACCGGATGGATACCAAATTGGAGAGGAAGTGACCGGAGCGGTCGCCCTTCTGCGAGACAGGTTGGATTTGCCTGTTGAGGACCAGTCGGTGATTTTCACACGACAATATCTCAACTCTACAGGTGCTTGGATCACTGCCAACGTGGAGTATGTACGAACTGATGAGCAGGGAGTGGCGAATTTCACTTGGATATTCACCGGCCGTGAGGTTGCTGGAGAGGATTCAGCCGAAGCCAGAGATGGCAGATGGCGTGTGATTGCCTCATTCGGCGGCAGCGACCAATTCAAGGAATTTGTTGGAAATAGGACTCAACAGGTTACCATGGGTCCAGAGATACTCGTGGCCCAGACGACATTTGCTGACATCTTGTTTGCTTGGTTGTTACCTGGACTAATCGCGTTGCTATTCGCAGCAGTGATTGGTGCAGTGATGTGGAAGCGATATAGTGAGCGTCGAAGAATCGAGATATTGCGAGGTATTCTAACTGACTCGTTGATGGCTCTTCAAGCCCGCAATGAGTACATTCAGGTCATCTTCAATTGCTACAAGGATCTAGTGAGATTCTTCCGTCAGCACGGCTTCATGAAGAAGGTGTACGAGACCACGAGAGAATTCGAATGGGCAGTTCGTAAGGCATTCTACATGGTGCCTGAAGAACATCTCGATGGCTTCATCGCCATCTTTGAGGAGGCTCGCTACTCTGACCACAACATTGGTATCGGTCAGCGCGACCAAGCCATTGCGACACTGTCAGGCATTACGCAGAGCATCACTGTTGCACTAGGTGACCAATCTATCATGCGCACAGCTGATCACGATGCAGCACTGCACGGACAACTGACCAAGGCTGGTGAGTTCGTCGATGCAGAAGGCAATGTCCAACAGGCTGGCCTCGATGAGGACCAGGAACAGTCCGGATTTACCCTGTGATTACCAACTGAAGTCGAGACCGGTGCAAGGCTCGTCCTTGCACCGGCTCGGCGACACAGTTCAATCGTCGAGTGGAACACCCTTGGCGTCCAGCAACTCGACAGATAGGTCGACCTGATTGACAATTTCTAGAATCTCTTCATGCATTTGGTCGCTGAATTGGTCAAGCGCCTCAAGGGCGATTCCCGTTGGGTCGCGCAGTTTGTCGATGAGATGGTTGAGAACGCAAGATACTCCGTATGCTTGTCCAGCCCTGAAGGAATGGTCGACGCCCCCTGCTTCTGGGTCTTCTGCACGCAGCCGCATCATAACTTGCTGTGCATAGGCTGCGAGCGCACCATAGGCGATTTCCATCATTTTTCCGGCTTCAGAAGTCCGCTTATACCGCCGTTTACCTTCCTCAAGTTTTACCTGAGCCTCTGCAATGGCTGCTTCTGCACATTCTCCATACAGAGCATGTGCGGCGATGGTATCGGTCGCCTCCAACTCCATTGCCGCATTCATTATCTCTCTCCAATCAGACATCGATATCACCAATGGTTCGTGGGATGATGTGCATGAATGTTCTCACAACAGCCCCTTGAAGCATAAGTGTTGATGGGCGATGAGAGGGCCCCGTAGGGGTCCTCTCGCCACACGTAGGGTTCATAACAGGGTGGAGGGTCGCGGCGCTACCCACGTCGAGGGAGTCATATGAAGAAGCAGACCAAGAAGACCAATCCGGCCCTTATCGCCCTTATCGGTGATTTGAAGGCTGGCAGCAGGTCGAACGGGGCTGCGCTATGGCGAGACGTCGCGCTGCGGCTTGAGAAGAGTCGTAGCAACTGGGCTGAGCCGAATCTCAGCCGCTTGAGCCGCCATGCTGGTGAGGAGGATTGTATCCTCGTACCCGGTAAGTTGCTCGGTAGCGGTGAAGTAATCGGCAAGCACACCGTCGCCGCCTACAGCGTTAGCTCCTCGGCCCAAGATAAGATTGAGGCAGCAGGTGGAAAAATCGTCACAATCCGACAACTGATGAAAGATAATCCGGATGGCAAGGGGGTGTACATCCTTGGCTGAAGCATCGACATTTGTCTACAATGCTGAGGACCGTGTCCTCGGGCGTATAGCGTCGCTTGTTGCGAAGCAACTGCTCGCTGCAAGTAAGGCGGGCCGTGAAGAGCGCGTTATCATCATCAACGCAGAACAAGCGATAGTCAGCGGCAAACAAAAGCAGGTATTCTCTGAATATCGTGCTAAGTACGAACTCAATCACGCGAGGAAGGGACCGTTCTTCCCGCGAATGCCGGACCAGATATTGAAGCGGGCTGTTCGCGGTATGCTACCATACCAGAAGAATAGCAGCGGCAGAACCGCAATCAAGTCACTTCGAGTCGAAATCGGTATACCCAGCGACCTTGAAGGTGCAGACCTTCCAGAGGGTTGTGAGTGGGGTGACGCGACAAATATCGACAAGCCCCTTCCACAGCGCTATGTCCGCTTGGGTGCAATCAGCCAAGAACTCGGTATTGACATCAGCAGATGGGGTGGTGAGTGAATATGGCACGAAAGAAGGCGAAGGCGAAGGCGAAGAAGATGAAGGTCGTCAACACTAGCGGCAAGCGCAAAACTGCGATTGCTCGCGCCACCGTCAAGTTCGGCAAGGACAAGAAGGGCGGCCGAGTCAGAGTCAACAGCGAACCTATCGAAATCATGAGCCCTGAGATGGCTCGTAAGAAAGCGATGGAACCACTAGTCATCGCTGACGCGATGAACCGCTTGGATGATGTTGTAGTGAATGTCAAAATTCATGGTGGTGGCCAAATGGGTCAAGTCGATGCAATTCGCACCGCGATTGCTCGAGGCCTTGTACACTACAATGGAGGCGCTGAAGGCGTTGATAAGGAACTCAAAGAAGAGTATCTTCGATTCGACCGCAGCCTGTTGGTCAATGACCCGCGCCGCAAGGAACCGAAACATCCGCTTGGACGCGGAGCCCGAAAGAAGTGGCAGAAGTCCTACCGATGAGGTGATGAAAGATGATTATACCAGTGAGATGCTTCTCCTGTGGTCACGTTGTTGGCCACTTGTGGGAACGCTATAGCCAGGGTGTCGAGGACGGACGAGACGTCGGAGAAATGCTAGATGAAATTGGCTTGGAGCGATATTGCTGCAGGCGTATGTTCGTCTCGCACGTTGAGTTGATTGATGAGATCGCGCCGTTCAGCGTGACCCGTGAACCCTGAGTGTCAGCGTGACCGAAAGGAACAACACCGAATCACCTTTGCAAGAAGGTGTACAAGGGCCCGTGGGTTAGCTTGGTCTATACTTGACGGCTGGGGGCCGTCAGACTCCGGTTCAAATCCGGACGGGCCCACTTTTTCACGGTGACCGTTCACGGTAGGTTTGAAGCATCACGGATTTCTGGGCAGCGATATGCGCAGATATGCTGCAGGTGTACTGCTTCTCAGTCTCCTGCTATTGACCTCTGCCCTCGTGTGGGTGCAAGCGCCGGCATCAAAGATGCCGCAATCGTCCCAATCAGGTGTAGTCTACACCTCAGATGTGACCTGGAATGGCGTTGTAAATCTGAGCGATGATGTTACGATAGCAAATGGTGCCACTCTGACAATCGATGCTGGCACATCCATCAACGTGACCGGCGATTATACCATTCGAATCGAAGGTGGATTAGAGGTTGATGGGACAACGGCAAATCCTGTTTCCATCTGGAGTTCATTCTACTTCGCTCCCAACACCCCGCCAATCTGGGAAGGCTTCCAAATCGCGAATGGTGCAACTGCAGATGTCTTCTATCTCGACCTAGCGAATGCCAGAGGTGCCTTTGATGTCGAATATGGTGGAACCATGTCGGTAACGCACCTCAATGTGGATACAGTATTCGTTGGTATTCGCAGCGCAGGCTCACTGCAGGAGATCAGTTCGGGTGCTAACTCGTATGCCATCAACTGTCACGCTGCCATCAACGCCTGCATCATTGTGGTTGATGGTGCAACAGACCTTGAAACAGTGCAAACAGAGGGCTCAGGGCAGTCCGTTCGGGTTTCAGGTGGATACGCTGATGTTGACCAGATCGATGCATGGGATTCTGGCGAAGGCCTCGTAGTCGAAGATGGCGGAGAATTCGACGGTTCAGTCAGTGCTGCCAACCTGTCAACTGTAGTCAGAGCAAATGGTGACGTCGACGTCGATGTGAACATCGAACTTGGAGCAGGTAATGCTCTTGCAATCGATGCATGGGGCGTATCTGGCCTGCGAATCGGCCACATCTCATCCACCTCGACAGTTGGCTCTCTGTTACTAGCAACTGGCGTGAATGACCTCACGTTCGCCACCGGTTCTGTCGAGACCACCTCAGGTTGGGCAATTGATGCGGAGGTTAGCGGGTTGCTGGATTTAGGCAATTTGGATATTGTTGGAGCTAGTGGTTATCGCCTAAGCGGTGATGGAACCGTTTACCTGAACCCGCTAAGCAATTTTTCTGCTACTGGCTTTGATGTGCTTGGAGCCGGAACTTTGGAAATGGATAATGTGGATTTGACCGCAGCATCTCTTGGCTCCATTTCAGGTTGGGATATTGTTGCCGATGAAAGCACTCTTTCTGCACCCGCTGGTGGTGATGGGCTGGAGATTCTATCCGGAGAGCATCAATTTGATGAGGTCAATTTTCTACGAACTTACCAGAGTGGCGATTCGACTTCAGTCGGCATGAAAATAGTCTGGGCAACCGTTGAGATGGATGATGTCGTAATCAGCGGCTGGAACGAAGCGGTTCGCTGCGAGGATGGCTGCGAGTTGCTGGGCGATTCTCTCACAGCCGGATCCGGCGGCCGCAACAGCGGCGCTGGGCTAGTAATCAGCGATGGAGATGTGCACCTTGTTTCACTCACCACCTCAACCAGCGACCGAGGTATCGTAATCGAAGACGGAGACTTGCACTTGTCCTCATGGATTGTCCCCTCAGCCCACCGCACTTATGGCATCGAATTGGACGGTGAGAGCACCGCTACCATCCGCGACATGCCCTCTTACACTTCGTCAGGACCGTACGATGTCTTCGGTGGTGGCACGCTGCTGTGGGGCTCAAGTGGCACACCTTCGATGGCGGTGGGCAGCGAGGACCGGTTTAGTGAATCCACGGTTCGCACCACCGACTTGGCCGGCAATCCACTGACCGATTCTGAGGTGACAGCGCACGGGTTCACCGAGACTGTTGATTCCTCCGCTTATGCTACACTTCCTCTATTGTCAGGCGGTTCAGATATCTCTGGCTTGCATACGCCCAGTGGAATGGGTGCTCAAGCGACACTGAGCCCACCGGGTGGCGATGTGCAGATTCCAATTCTGCCTACCAGCGGCGACTGGACGATTACCACTGGTGTGCATGCCATTCTTTCAGGCGGTGAACATTTGCTACCAGAGAATCTCACCATTCAAAATGGGGCATCACTCACCCTAGACCATGCGAATCTCAGCATACCAGCATCCTCGATGCTGACAGTACTCCCCGGCGGCGCTCTTGCAGGAGATGAGGGATTATTCTCGGGTGGTTCTGCGGTCCTGCATGGCGAGAAGCCATTGCGAGGCAGTGGCGACGGTTTGACGATGGCATCAGATGCAGATTACACCTGTTATGACCCATGGACTTGGACCAGTGTCACACTCACAGGTGCTCTGACTCTCTCACAGGATTGTGACCTCACCTTGTTGCATGGCTATGCGCAGGGCAGCGTGAACTTCGGTACTGATGCGGTATTGCGCGAGCGCAGCGAGTTGAACATACGGGTGTTGGACAAAGGCGTGGAGGTAGAAGGCGCAACCATTTCCGTCAGCGGTAATTCTGATAATACTGATTCAGATGGCGAGGCAGTTTTCGGTGTGAATCATCGTACTGTAAATGATGCCGGTGAGACCACAGTTGGCACCAGAACGATCGGAATCCAACACGCCAGCGTGACGAAGTATCGGTCATGGGACCCATCTAGCAGCGAATCGATGTCCGTGATGATTTCAACGGTCACACCCGGCCAGACCAGCGACTGGGTACGGCTTGAGCCGGTTTTCTCTCCATACCACCTCGGTGATGACCTAGTCGTCATGGAAGGAACCACTTTTGAAATCAGGCCACAGGTTTCCCTTACTGCCGCAACTGAGGTTACAATCAACGTTCGTG
>CAUZSM010000007.1:0-29899 GCA_963582685.1 Candidatus Thalassarchaeaceae archaeon
AGAGGTAGAGGAATACACCACAACAAGGCTCCAAGCATTTTCCAAAATAGACCTAATCTGAACAGTATTCGCACGACTGCGGCGCTGCGAACATACCATATTCCATGCTCAGAAACCAGATACATCGTATCAATTCCCTGCAGTCGTGGAGGACAATCAATGAAAATCGAGTCACCAACTTCAGAGTCCTGAGCAATCAGTATCATTTGCTGTTTCTTGTCTTTGTTGCGAATGAAGGTGGCCTGTTTGCTACAGAATTCACAGAATCCATCGAACAGCACCATGGTTTGCCCCTGTTTCACGGAAACTACTGAAGGGCATGCACCACATTCGCATTCTTTCAGGTGTTTTTTTTCGTCGCCCACATACCTCACCTGTAAGCAATACCCGGTTCAAGAGGCATGGCGGTTCTGGCTTTGTTGGCGACATCTTCACCTTCACCAGCGACGTGAATCACTACTTGCTCCACCCCGAGGGCTGAGGCAATCCAGTTGGAGTTGTCATGCAGATGCGCAGTTTCATCGAAGCTAGATTGTAGAAGGTTACGTTCACCCTCGTTGTATGTGTGAATTTTTCCGCGTCGCTTCTTTTTGCCTATCACCAATGTGCGCCAGACTTGCATCGCATCGGGACGTAATTCCTCATCGTGGAAGCAAGCCCTTGTTTGAACGAACTTATTACCACCTTCTTTGAAGTCAAATTCTTCTTCATGCATGCGTACAGCGTTGCTTGCTAGGTCTACCTTCCACTCTGGTGCGGTCTGAATCACCACTGCGGTCAGTGGGCCATCCGCATGTCTCTCAGCCAGCCCTCTAACTCCGCGAGCCCCGTCAATGACACCGCGAAGGTAGGCCTCCTTGGCAAGTACTTGCACATCGTCCTCATTTGCCCCACCAATCTTGATGACGGTTTGTGCCAGCATTGTGTCATTGCCGAGATGATGCCACATGTGCTCGGCCAAATGAGGGGTTGCAGGGTACAGCATTGTTGCCAATACAGATAGCCACTCACGAGCAGTGTTCGCGCATGCTCCACCCCTACGCAGATACCAATGCCAATCAGCGAGCATTTCGTAGTGGCTATACATCACTGCTTCTCGTAGACTGACATCAGCCATCGCTTCACTCCACGCTTGCAGATTCGCTCTCGTTCTAGCGAGTAACCACGCATCGAGTGGTCCGGGTCCTCCATCAAGAGCTAGAACAGTTTCGAGTGTGCCATGGATTGTGAGCATCTGCCGGTGATTTGCTTCGATGGCTGTATCCGACCAGTCCATCCCTGCTTCTGGATTTGCACCAAATAAGATGAACAAACGGACGGTGTCAGCCCCGTATTTTCCAATCATCAAACTTGGGCTGACCGTATTGCCAAGACTCTTGCTCATCTTGGCCGAGCGAGAGGTGAGTGGTGCAGAACAACTCGGGCAGTTGCCGCCATCTTCATCGACGTGGTATTCCACATTACAAGCCGCACAGAAGGGTGCGGGAGCATTGACCATTCCTTGGCAAACCAGCTGACTGAATGGCTCTGACACAGTTGTTAGTCCAGCGTCACGCAATGCCTTGGTGAAGAATCGTGCATACAGTAGATGCATGACAGCATGTTCGATACCTCCGATGTAGAGGTCTACTCCATCTTGCATCCAGTAGTCCGCTGAATTTTTGTCGAATGCGGCTTCTTCATTCATCGCATCGCAAAAGCGCAAGAAGTACCAGGAAGAGTCGTAGAAGGTGTCCATTGTGTCGGTTTCTCTCCTCGCATCGCCACCACAACTTGGGCAGGTCACTTCAGAGAAGCCAGAGTGATTGGCCAGCGGATTTCCTGACAAATCCTCGGTAAATGTGACATCGAGTGGCAAACTGACTGGCAGGTCTGCTGCCGGAACCGGAACGACTCCACATTTTTCACAATGGATGAAGGGAATCGGAGTACCCCAGAAGCGTTGTCGTGACAACAACCAATCTTTCAGGCGATATTGGATTGTACCGTGTCCACATCCTTCCTTTTCCAATTCTGTGATGACCGCGGCTCTTGCCTCGTCACCATACAGCCCATCAAAACCGGCTCTTCCCGAGTTCACCATCCATCCTTCGCCAGTGAATGCGGCTTCCAAGGTGACCATCGTGTGTTCTTTGGTCGGGATGAGGACTTCCTTCACATCTAGACTGTGCACCTTAGCAAAATCGAAATCTCTCTCATCGTGGGCTGGTACCGCCATGACCGCTCCGGTGCCGTAAGAGGCGACCACGAAGTTACCCGCGTAAATTGGAATTGCTTCACCGGTGAGTGGATTTGACACGTATCTGCCGAGGAATACGCCTTTTTTGTCACGTAGCATATTGATTCGATCGAACTCAGACATCCGTGCGCATTCATCAGCGAGTTCACGATAGTCAGTTTCAAATTCTGTACCTGCAACCAGTTTCTCACACAGTGAATGTTCGGGAGCAAGCGTCACAAAAGTCACACCGAAGATGGTATCTGGGCGCGTTGTGAAAGTCTCAATTACATCATCACTATCGACGATGGAAAAGTGAATTTCTGCACCGTGAGAGCGCCCAATCCAATTGCGCTGCATCGCCTTCACGTTCTCTGGAAAGCCGATGTGGTCAAGGTCGTCGAGGAGTTCATCGGCGTATTGTGTCATTTTCAAGAACCACTGTGCCATGTCCTTCTGAACGACTTCGCTATTACATCGCCAGCAGCGGTTATTCTTGACCTGCTCATTGGCTAGCACCGTGTCACAAGCATCACACCAGTTCACTGGGGCCGTGCGACGCTCGACTAGCCCCATCTCGTGGAACTTGAGGAATATCCACTGATTCCACTTGTAGTAGGCCTGGTCAGATGTGGCAAGTTCGCGCCTCCAATCATAAGAGAATCCCATCCGCAGCAAGTCACTGCGAATACTCTCGATGTTACGCCACGTAACATCGTGCGGGTGTCCTCCCTCACGCTTCGCCGCATTCTCAGCAGGCATTCCAAAGGAATCGTAACCCATTGGGTAGAGCACGTTGTATCCGGTTAGTCTGCGAAACCTCGCCATGCCGTCGCCAATCGAATAGTTACGAACGTGGCCCATGTGTATGTTGCCGCTAGGATAGGGGAACATTTCGAGGCAGTAGAACTTGGGGCGAGCAGGGTCTACTTCACTGTCGAAAACCTTGGCTGCCGCCCACGCGCGCTGCCATTCGGCTTCGATGGTATCTGGGTCGTACCCTGCCAACGTCTCTCATCTCCTCACGTACGTGCACCTCCGGTGCACGCTCTTGCCACCTTGCAGGCTCATTTCAAGGGTGCGCCAATGTAGACGATTCAATCCTCATTCACGAGGAACTCATTGCTATTGACAAGGAATATTGCTTCCCGTGTGAGTTGGTATCGATATCGCAGGCCAACCTTCTCTCGCTCAATCAGCCCAAACTTCTGCAGCGTTCGCAGGTGGTGACTGATCAATTGCTGACTTGCTGTGAGGCGCTCCGCCAATTCCTTCTGTGAGAGATTGATGATGTCGTTCTCAGTTGCATCGAGCAATCCGAGGATCTTGCCCTGTAGGCTATTGGGGTCGGGAGTGAGCAGTGGCACTGGCAAGTCCTGCTCGTCGGTTCCTTCATGAATGGTAGAGGGATAGAATCGGACCAAGCGACCGTCTCTTCTGCGCCAGACTCGCTCATCAGTGTTGAGTACCTTCAGATGATGAGTTAGCTGTCCATTACTCATTTTCAAAGCCCCTAGCAAGGCACGGAAGTGTACGCCGGGGTTCGCAGTTAGGAATCCCATGATTCGGCCACGTTGGAATTCACCATCGTGTTCACCGTTGCGCCTGACCATGCCGACTAGACCAATGGCGGCTTGCATTGCAGGGATGCGGAGCCACTCGGTGTTGCCAATGAACATGAGTGCCGCTACAGCAAGTGAGGTAGTTGCGACCACTGCCAAAGCGGCTGGTGCGTTTTCGACAATAATGTCAGCAGTGCTTGGTGGTGATGGTGGGTGGATAGGAACGGGGGTTACTACCGGCTCCCTCACCCATTCGTCAATGATGTCAAGGATTGAGATCCCATTCCATAGTACACAGTCTCCTTCGGTTTGTGCGGCTTCCACCAAGTAGCGTCCCTCAAGTCGAGGATGCGGATTCCATTGGTGATCCTCCGTGTTGATGACGAAGGCCCGCTCTTCATCCTCTACATCGACAAGCAGCCAGCAACCTCGCTCACTCATTGTCACGTAGTGCCAACTTCCTTCCACTTCGAAGGCAGGGTTCAATTCTACCTCTTCGACTGGCATTTCCTCTTCGGGTATGGTCGGTTCAACCGGCTCTTCTGTGCTGACTTCTTTCACACCGTTGAACGAATGTGCTGCGTAGGTAGTGAAGCCCGGAACGGAAGTAGTACGGGCGGTGATAAGCCAAGAGCCATTGGCCAAAGGCACACCATCAACAACGAATGGAACAGTGAAGGCCCCCCATCTCAACGATTCACCTGGCATCAGGATATCGATGCCACCTACTTCTTCACCGCATACCTCCACCCAAGAGCGGTGAACGTCGATGGAGGCGTCGTCGTTGTGTGAGAGTTCTAGGTCGAGTTGACAGTCTGTTGGCCAGTAAAGGGCGAAGGGGGTCATTCCGCCGTTGGTAATCTCCACATCGAATGTGACTCGCTCATCAACGGTTCTTCGGTCTTCAACTGTGAATTCCTCTACGGTGAACCAAATTGAGGAAGTGCTCTGTAGTGCTGCAAGGCAGACATATCCAGTGTCTCCTCCGTCGTAGTATAGGTCAACTGCGTCCCAGATTTGGTGGTCAGGCTGACTCGCAACAAGCCGATAATGACCATCTGCGACCTCACAACCAGCCTCATCGGTGAAGTCCCAGATATCTGTTTGCAAAGTGAAGGTTTCACCTGCATCAACTTTCTGCCCTGGAGCAGACGGGTTGCATTCCACGCCACCGCGGGAATCCGAGACAACCGCGCCATTTTGTGAGATGACATGGAAGTCGACAACGCAGTCGTCCGCGAATTCAAGAATTCGGACCTTTTCACCACTGTTTTCTACTGAGAATTGCCAATTAACCACTTCATCAGGGCCCCACACGGCCTGAGATTCGCTCAGAGAGGTGTGGGCAATCAATGGACTCGATGGGCCAGAAATCTCTGACATGGCGGTGGGGTTTGAATGGAAGTAATCGATTGACAGGGTTTCCGTTGAGTCTTCGGCACCGGTCATTGCCACCGATAGTGCAATCTCCCCTTCTGGAAATTCTACTCCATCATCGTCAGAGAAATCCCAATCAAGCCAACCGAGGGGGGCTGACTGCCCCGCATTAAGAGTCATTTCTCCGCAGGACACCTCGGTGATTGAGGTGTAGGATGTGTCTACGGATGTGGCAGTGATGAATAGTGAGCAGGCTGCATCAAATGGGACCTCGATAGTGCTGGATGCGGTGTTGGCAAGACTTGCGTAAATGTGGGTACCTATCCCAGTAGAGTGCTCAAATCCAGCCGGATTTTGAGCGAGTATTAGACGCAGGTCCAATCCATCTGGCATCGGGGTATTGCGGTGGAAAGTCAGTTCCGTAGAGTTGGTGAGGCCCATCTCCGGTTGCTCAAAGTTCAGGGTAAGGGGGCCTGATGGCGACAACTCGTCGGCAGCATCCAACCAGTCCCACGACCATGTCGATAGGATACGGCTTTGGCCGGCAGCCACATCGATTGCTCTTTGCTGGGTCCTACAGGTTCTGTCATCATCGATATCGAAGGACCAGTCACCAGATTCGATGTTAAGGTTGAATGGGCATGATGGATTGTAGATGACTTGCCTTGAATTTGCAGCGTTATTCTTCACAGAGATGGTGACGGATAGCGCTTCGGTATCGGCGTAGAAGGGAGCAGCACTCGATGGTTCATCGATGCTAATCAGCAACTCAAGGTCATCGCCTTCTTCACCTGTTGCTGACAGCGGAATCGCCGCCAACAACATGAAACACAGAATAGAGGCCAGTAACACCTGCCGACGTGCTCCGCTCAGCATACACCTTCCTCCGCAATTTTGGAGTAACCCCCTACCGTTTGAAACCATTGGCCCCCTTTCAGGGGTGCCAATGTGCGTGACAAACTCATATGCAGAGGATTATTCCGGCAATTTGATGCGGTTTGCTTACATCGGACTCAATGTGCTGGCCAAGGGTGAATTCGACCGTCGGGTAACCTCGGAAGGAGTCGAAGTTTGGGTCACCCAGATGGGTCCTTTTGCCAACATGAACACCGCTTTCATAGACCGGGATTCTGGGGTCGTAGCACTGGTCGATCCGTATGGCGGCAAGGGCTGGCTCACCGCACTTGCAGACGAGGGACTTGCACCTACGCATATTCTGCTGACTCACACCCATCGTGACCACACCGCTGGAGTGAAGAGAATTCGAAAGGAACATCCCAAGATTGAGGTATGGGGGCATGTTGAATCAGTGTCTCCGAGTTTGTTCGGTCGCATCATTTTCAAGAAGACCGATTTCACAAGTATTTGGGAGCACGCTGCCGACGAAGAGGTGAATTGGAATGCAGGAAACATCAGCCTTACAGTCACGCATTCACCCGGCCATGCGCCAGGTCACGTGACATTGCATGGCCACGAGGTCTACTGTGCGGGAGATCTGCTATTCACAGCAAAATCTGGCCGAGTAGATTTACCCGGAAGTGACCCCGAGGCTCAATGGCGCAGCATTCGCTACGCCAGAAATTTGTTGCGCTCATTGCCTCAGGATTGGCGGCTCATCCCCGGACATCGTTACGATTGGATTGACGGAACTACCCCGGATTGGGTTACGTTGGCTGAAGCACTCAAACACAACTACTCGCTGAATGCCTCAAGAATAGAGGATTTCGACAGGTTGCCCTACCAGCGATTCGATGACGACTTAGCCGCTTGATTTTCAGAGCAAATCATCGAAACTCGGCAGCGATGCTTCCTCGGCATCTTTCTGCTCCATGTGAACTTGCCAATCAGCCTTCTCGACCCAGCCAAGTTCCTTTGCCTTCTCTAGGTCGCCTTCAGCAAGGAAATGGTCAATCCACAGTTGTCGGCGGTCCTCTTCCTCTTCTGAAAAGACCATGTCCTGTTCTCTCATCTCACGGATTTCTACCATCCTGCGCCGGGCAGCGGATTGCTTGGCTATCATTGCCACAAAGATGAGTACGAGCATGAATGCAGCAAAAGCGATTACCCCGCCCGCGGCAATTGTCATCGCAGACACACCACCGCCCCCACTACCTCCCCCAGTTGGTTCGGTAATTTTGCAGGGCTGACCTTGTAGATGGATCTCAGGGTCATAAATGCAGGAGTCTGCTAAGTCAGACCAACCGTCTCCATCAGTGTCTGGGCAGCCGTATCGGTCTTCGGTTGACGTGCCGGCATCGCTCTTACAAGCATCTCCTTTGTATGCGAACATGGTACCATTATCGCCATAGCCATCACGGTCCCCATCTTTCCACTGACTAACTCGAAGTGGGAAGAAATCTGGTAGGTTGCCAGACTGGTTGTCACCCCAGCCATCGCCATCTTGGTCGTTGCACTGAGTTGCATCATTGGGGAAGGCGTCGCCATTTTCGACTCTTAGTTCGATGAGTGAGCCATTTCTATCCTCGTCAGGATCTTCGAATTGTTTGAGCATCCAGATGTAATTGTCACCACATCCATCTTCGTCTGCGTCCGCCCACTGGTCAGGGTCTTCGGGGAAGACATCAATTGAGTCAGCCCAACCATCCCCATCGGTGTCAGGGCATCCGAATATGTTGCCCATGTCGGATGTTCCAGCAACCTCCACGCAGTCATCGCTGTCAGGGGTCAGTGGAGAGTCACCGTAGCCATCTCCATCAGTATCTACAGTCTGGAATGGGTCATTGGGAAAGGCATCCTGCGGGTCAGGTACGCCGTCGTTATCACTGTCAGGGCAACCCAATGCTTCTGCAGAAGTTGTTGTGCCATACAGGAATGGACAAACATCTCCATTGGTGCCAGATGCATTGTCACCATAGCCATCGTTGTCGGTGTCACGCCATTGCGTGGGGTCATCTGGGAACCAATCACCGTTCGGCCCGCTTGGGTAGTCTCCATAGCCATCGCCATCACGGTCCTCGCATTGGGTGCCATCCGATGGGAATTGGTCTGGATTGTTGCCTTCCGGATTATCCCCACACGAGGAAATGAAACTGTTTCGGTTGTATCCATCTCCATCGGTGTCGGCCCATTGGGTTGGGTCGTTAGGGAAGGCCTCGCCGCTGTTAGCGTAGTCATCGCCGTCGTTGTCCTCGCAGCCATACCATGTCACGTCGTTGTAGATCTCAAGTACAAAGTCCCATTCAATGGCCAAGCGGCTTGTACCAGCTTGGCCTGGGCAGTTGTCACCTTCTGTCCCACTGTTGTTGTCTCCGTAGCCATCGCCATCTGAATCCCACCATTGGGTTGGATTGTCCGGGAAGGCATCTGCATCTCCATCCGGGCTTGCAAGACCCTCGCCCGGCCCGGCGTTGCCTGCATCACTGTATCCATCTCCATCAGAGTCTGGACAACCTCGTCTATCCCAGATGGAATTGCCCCAAACTAATGGACAGTGATCAGTAGTAGTTGTGAACGGTTCATCTCCGAGCCAGTCACCATCGGTATCGTGCCATTGCTCGGGATTCAGTGGGAAGGTGTCGATATCATCCAATTGTTCCAACGTCATTGAGGTAATGAGTACCCCCGGCCATTCTGCGGGACGGATGCCAACCCAAGATGCGTTAGCGAAATTATCTCCCTTTGTATCGCCGTCACTGTCGGCCCACTGGTTTGGGTTAAGTGGCAACCAATCGACCTCGCCATAGGGATTCGGGTCTCTGTCATCATCGATATTGTCGGGATGCCCGTCACCGTCTGCATCAGCCCACTGGTATTCGTCATTGGGGAAGGCATCACCATCGTCACTCCAACCATCACCGTCTGCATCTGGGCATCCGAGTCTATCTTCAGTTGATGTTCCATATGTGTTCGGGCAATCATCTGCATTGTTAGCCGGCGCCGGATTGTCGCCGTAACCATCATTGTCAGAATCATCCCATTGTGTACCGTCTTCTGGGAATGCATCATCTTCATTCAGCACTCCATCTCCATCGATGTCTGGGTCAACCATCCAGTGGAACAACCCCTCGTCGTTTCTGCCCATTGCACCAATGATGTAGAGTCCGTTTGGATGCCAATCTACTCCGTAGACTGAGCCACAGTTGTTTCCACCGCCACCAGAACTGCATCCACCGGGGCGTGGACCTGAGGCAGTGTCTACGATATTGCCTGAGTCGGCATCAAAAATCTTTACACTTGCACCATCTGATGAATAGTATGTCATCGAAGCGCCCACTTGCGTTGAGTCTGGAGACCAAGCGAGGTCATTACATGAGGTTGAGGTTGTGTAAACCCAAATTTCCTGTGAACTGGCGATATCAAACATCCTTACACGCGCGCCGCTCGACGCCCATGCCTCGCAACTTGCGAAGGAATTACCATCTGGAGACCATGCAACAGCGTTGTTAGTTCCCCGGTTGGTATTGAACGAGTGGTTTGCTGTCCAACTTCCGCCGACATTGTAGATCCAAACATCCTCATCACCACCAATTAGAATTCGACTGCTGTCAGGACTCCAATCGACAGAATAGAATTGGTCCTCGCCTGCTGGCTCAAATGAATGAATTAGCGATCCATTCATTGAGTCGAAAATTTCGACTTGTCCATTCCCGCTTCCTCCGTCGCGAGCACCGACTACAGCAATCATTGTGCCATCTGAACTGTAACCCAATTCATATGTTTCCTCACCACCAGTATCGACGGAGAAGAGAGGAGTCACATTGCTCGAATAGTAGGTTTTCAACTCGTCACCACTCGTTGTTGCGGCGACAAAAGCCCCATCAGGTGACCAACCTACATCCCTGATTCCGCTGAGTTGTACAGACCTCAGGTTCTGTCTTGCGGCTGTATCCCAAATCCGCATGTAACCCCCTTCATCAGAGGTCAGATACTGGCTTCCGTCGTGGTTGAAGAGTGCAGTATAGTAATCATCGCTGAACGACTGAACAGCCTCCTGCAAGAACCCGCCATTTTGAATCGTCCACGGGTCGTTTTTGTCGCTGGTTCCGTCGCCATCTCTATCCGGGCACCCCGCTCTGTCGACGGTGCTGTTGCCAGCTGCGACCGGGCAGTCGTCAAGAGGATCTTCAACTCCATCGCCATCGGTGTCTAAAGCGCTGACCCCGGGCAATAGAGCGGTGCTCAGTAACATGAGACCGGCGAGGATAATCGCCCGCAGTGAACTGGAAGTATCACCGCGCACCCCGCGTACCATGCTTCCGGCCACATTCATTAGAATAAGTGATTGCGGTCGTGTTGCATCATGAGAAAACCGCAAAAGAGCCCCCCTTCGGGGCGCTGAACAGGAATTATTAGCCCAATCAATGCGGCGTGAAGTTCAACAGTGCGCAACCCGAGCCGGTCTTGATGGCGAAGGAGTTGAAGGTTAACGTAGCGGTCGAGGACCGTCTTCTATTGCACCTGCTCGAGCAGGACCATCAGGCTGACCTCTACATGGTCACATCTGCCCTTACTAGGCCTGGAATTGCGGAATCTTGTGCCCTCCACCCACCAAATGTATCCCGCACGATGCGTACACTCCTCACTCAGAGGCTCGTGCAGGAGCACACCCGCTCAATCAGAGGGGAGAGTCGCCGTCAGAAGACATGGCAACTCACTGACCAAGGTAGGAGCACCGCCAAGGGGAGGCAGGGAAAACTGGGTGAAACATCGGTGCTGATTCGGGATTCCGAAGGAAAACTGCTTGAAGTTGAGGCGGCTGAAGCAGGTAAGCGCCTCAATACTGACCTCAGCCTGTTGCAGGTCTTGATGCATGCGCAGCATGAGGGCGTGCTCACCTACGGCGACATTCGGTTTGGGCCGATACGTGGTGAAGAGGACCCTTCAGTTCCTCCACCCGGCAGAATCACCCTACTTACGGGAGCACATGCAACCTACCATAACGAGCCACCAATCATCCGAGAAGTGCACGGCCGCGTCGACGAACGTGCGACCATTTCGTCTTGGTTTGATTCACGCACGCCATGCCTGCTTGTGCATGGTATTGCTGGCATCGGTAAATCGACTTTGGCTGCTGATTGGCTGAAAGGCAGCATGACTGATGATGACCAATTGTCTCTTTGTTGGTATCCATGTCATCCATGGGATACCCCACTCGGCCTTGCAGTATCGCTTCTGCACCGAGTTGGAATCGATGAGGAACATGACCCGCATCGCTTGATGGAGACTCTGCCATTGACCCCCGGTGCCAAGTTGGATATCGATTCATATCGTCGTCGATTGTTGACTTATCTGACAGATGCCTCAGTACTTCGTGAGAGATTTGAAGGCAGCATGAAGGCACCACCGTATTTCCTATTCGTTTTCGACGATGTTCATCATCTGGGCAAGGAGGCAGATGACCTGCTCGGAGCCATCCTGCAAATTGCTGAGAAATCTCCGCTACGTTTGCTGCTAATCAGCCGTACTACATTGACGTTCTACGACCGTAGAGACGTACATACCCGCGACCGTGTACAGGAGTTGGCATTGCAGGGCCTCAGCGTCGATGAAATCAATGATTGGCTTGCAGATATGGAAAGCCAATTCTCGGCCACCGCAAAACAGGTTCACGATGCAACCGGCGGCCATCCTTTGGCAGTTGAATTATTGGAGATGTATGGTGAAGTGACGCACGGAGATTGGCTGCGCTTCCTCGATGAGGAAATTCTTGAGGTGCTTCCAGAGAGCGAGAGAGAGATACTCGCAATGCTCGCCGTCGCAGATAGGCCGGTTCCCTGGGAAACTCTTGCGAGGGTTTGCAATCATGATGGAGAGCCACCAAAGGACTTGATTGAGCGCGGTCTCTTGCTCGAGTTGAACGATGGGATGTGGCTGCATGAGGCCCTGCGCGAGCGCCTACTCAGAGAAGTCGGTGCCCCACAAGATGAGCGCCGCTCTCGTTTACTCACCGCATTGAATGAGTAATCAGTCGAGGTGGCTGGAAAGCCATTGGTCGAATCCGGCTTTTGGCATGGCGCCAGTTTTGCTGTCAACTTGTTGTCCGTTGTGGAATAGCACTAGGTAAGGGATTCCACGCACCCCGAATTTACCCGGCGTAATGGGGTTAGTATCAGTGTTGACCTTGGCTATGGTGAGGTTATCACGCTCGCTCGCAATCTGTTCAAGCACAGGGCCTACCATTTTGCAGGGGCCACACCAAGGAGCCCAGAAATCGACTAGAACCCACTCCGCACTATTCGTCACCTGTTCAAAGTCCGCATCGCTCGCATCCACTGTACCTCCAGCCATCACTATCACCTGTACGGCCTTCTGCCGCATCGAGATTCTATCAACCCTCTCATGGTGAAAGCATCCAAAGAGCACGATATTTTGGAGAAATTCTCTCAATGGGTTAAGGTCAAGACTTGAGAACCGAGACCACCTCGGCCGGGTCGAGGAATTGGCTTGATAATCACCCCGAGCATTCTTACGGCGGATTTTTGCCGCCTCGGCGAGGTCATTGACGAGGCGGTTGCCGCTGGCATAGATTGGGTTCATCTCGATGTTATGGACGGCAATTGGGTGGTCAATCGAACAATCACTTTCGGGCCTGCCGTCATACGCTCTATTCGAGAAATGGTTGGCCCGGAAATTTTCCTTGATTGTCACTTGATGGTAACCAATGCCGAGGAAAATTGGAATCAATATGTCGATGCGGGTGTTGACCTTGTCATCGCGCACGTGGAAGCGGTGGATGATTTCCCAGCTCTCATCAAGAATCTGCACGATGCCGGTTGTCAGGCTGGAGCAGTGCTGAACCCCGCTACTCCGGTCGATACCATACTGCCAATGTTGGCTGACCTTGACCTGGTTTTGGTGATGTCAGTTGTACCGGGTAAGGGAGGGCAGTCATTCATGCCCGAAGTAGAGGAAAAAGTGCGGTGCTTCCGTGAAGCGATTGATGCGCAGGCCGCCGCAGGTGGTAGGCCAACCAGTTTGATGATTGATGGTGGAATCAAAGCGCATAATGCCGCACTAGTCAGCGGTTGGGGTATCGATGTTGCAGTCGTCGGCTCAGGCCTCATCAACGACAAAGGCTCCATCTCCGAGAACTTGTCTGAAATACAGTCGGCTTTGTCCTAGCCGCTCACCTTGTCCTGTATATTGTAGACGAGGGTTCAAGGCCGACGGACAACCGCGACGGTCTGAGCAGCATGCCTTCAGTCGAATGGATGGAGTCGGAGGTCGCCAAGGCGGTTCCCGACGCAGAGAAGATTGTCGTGGTCGACCTCACCGGTGGACAGGATCACTTTCACGTGCGCGTAGTCAGCCCAACCTTTGAGGGAATGCGTCCGTTGCCGCGCCAACGTATATTGTTGGGACATTTTCGAGATTACATCCCTAATGAGATTCATGCTATCGACTTGAAGTGTCTGACCCCTGAACAGGCTGCAGTCGATGATGGAGAGGTATTCCACCCTCACCCAAACCAACGTAGTGATGCTGAAATTGTTGGTATTAATATTCGAGCAAAGGAGGAGAACTGAATGAGTGATTTTGATTGGCAGCCCGCACAACTAGACGAATTGGTTGGAAACAACCGCCTTGTATTGTTCATGAAAGGTACACCAGAGATGCCTCAGTGTGGTTTCTCCAATCGCGCAGCACAGGTATTGCAGGCTCTCAGTGAGCCGTTTGTATCAGTCGATATTTTGTCGGACCCACGCGCGATTCCCGCAGTATGTGAGTGGTCTGACTTCCCTACCATGCCACAAATATTCGTTCTCGGTGAGTTAATCGGTGGTTCTGACATCGCGCTTGAGATGTATGAAAGTGGCGAGTTGCAAGAGATGCTCGATGAGGGCGAAGACAAGTCAGATGAGTGATTCATTCCTCTGAGTATTCTCTCATGCTGGGCGCACTTCGCCCGGCTTCCAAGAGTGCGATGATTAGCACGACCAACGCACCGACGCAAGCAGCCCAAGCCGCACCTTCGGCTCCAATGCGTGGAATCAGCACAACGCATGCCAACGCATCAGCCCCGATTCCCCACCACAACGCGCGAGTGTAGCGCCACGGTTTGTTGCTGATTTGCACGATGGTCAATGGCGGTGAAGCAATAAGGGCAAGAGCCCAAGCAGCGAGCAGTATTCGGAACAGTGGTTCTGCTGATTCCGAATATGCTGGAAATAGAAGTGGAATCATCATCCCGCCTCCGAACCAACCGATGAGCAGCGATGGAATCAATGCGAGAGAAACCAATTTTCGAGCGCGTTCAAACCGCCCAAGCAAGGCCGTGATGTCTGTGCGCACCTCTCCGAAGTGTGAGAGTAACATGGCGCGTAATGAGAGGATAGGTGCATAGCCTGCGATGAATGCCAACCATGCGATTTGGTAGGAAGCCAATGCCTCGACATCTCCAATTGTGCCGAGTAGGATCTTTTCGATTCGAACTTGGATTATCAGCGCGCCGCTGGCCAACATGAATGGTAATCCAGCACTGAGTAGTTCCTTGCCCTCCATACTACCGGTGGGAAGGTCCTGTGCCTGTTCTGATGCTGAGAGGAGCATTTGTCGTTCTCCGACGAACGCCGCATAGAGCAGAGCGAGCACCGGCCCGGCTAGCACAGCGATAGCAAGAACGTCGAGTCTGCCTGGGAGATAGGTATGGGCAATGACGAGTCCTACGGCTACTCCCGCCCTGTCGATGATACGCACGACGGCCTCCTTTCGAGCCTCACCTAGAGCACGTAGAGCGGATCTGTGCGAATACGCGAGCACCTGCAATGCCGCAGAACCTGCTAGAAGAATGGCGGGTGTCAGCCAAACTGAGGCGGCATTGGTGAGGCGGAGAGAGAGGAGTGTTGCAGCAGGAATCAGTACTACCATTGCGGGTATTTGCAGTGCAAGCGAGCGATGCACCAGTTTTTGCCCGAGATTTCCAAGCCGGTCGAGGTCACGCCCAATTATGGTTGGAAGGCCGAGGTCAATGAGTACGAAAGCGACGTGGAACATGTCAAGCAATAGCACCCACAATCCGTATTCACCACTGAGCAATGACCGAGTGAGGATGACGTGAACCACCATCCCCATGACCAGAGATGCAGCATCGGCGGAGGATAGCCAAGCGGTATCTCTCTCAAGAGCGATCTGTCTTCGACTCGCACCCGTGGTCAAGGAAATCACACTCCGCTGATTGCAGCTGCTGAGCATAACAATTCGTGCAGTTCAGTTGTGGTTGTAGTCCAGGTCATATTCGCAATCGCTGCATTTCGTGCCTCATCACCGAGCCGGTTGAGTGTTTGTGAATCCAATGCTACCAATTCACAGAGTGCATTGAGTACCGCAGCATCATCCCCAAGTGACGTTAATCGTAGCCAATCTTGTTCAGCATATGCAGCGAGCCCCGCTACATCTGAGGAGATTACAGGAAGCCCGCTGGCAGCGAATTCTGCAACTTTGAGGGGAGAAGCAAATCGCCAAACCGGCTTGTTGGGCAGTGCCATCACTCCTATGTCAGCGCTATTCACCAAGTTTGGAACTACTGCTTGTTTTTGGGAAGGAAGCACCTCAAGCCAAGGTCGATTGCGCGCCATTGCTCGCAGAACGGCAGCATTTGCACCAGCACCGAATAAACGGAGGCGCAAGTCCTTCCCAGTTTTACTGCGAGCAGCGCTCACCACACCGACCAGTGAATCCAATCGCCGCACTTTATCCATTGAGCCGTGGCAGACGATGACAGTCGCATCACTCCCCGCATTCTTGATGGGATGGAATGTGTTAACGTCCACTCCTGCTGGCATTATTGCCATAGGCAGCCCCTTCACTCTACTTGCCAATGAATTAGCCAAAGCCTGACTCTTGGCGCATACTCCAAATGCGAATTTCCGAGTTTTCTTCCATGCGAGTTTGTACTCGATCCGTTGCAGTGCCCCGATTATTCCTGATGCTACTGGTGGACTGCGGTCCATTACCACGAAAGGGATTCCTGCATCACTCAATGCCTGATACGCCCCGGAAACCGCCTGCCATTCTACGATGGCGACATTGTATTCTGACAGTTCAAGTTTGCCTAATACTTGCTTAACTGACTTGCGAAATGAGGTTGCACCCCTGCCAGTACGACGAGAACGGTGGGCTCTGTGAACCTCACCAACCCCACTGGAGTATGCCGGAGCAACCCATTCGATAGTCCAGCCGCGCGCAGCCAATGCTGCTGCCGCACCCTTCTGAGTGTTCGCACATCCATCTTCATCGAGGCGCCTGCTGGTTATCCAGAGCAGTTTCATTTTCCACACCTCTCAATTGCTTCAGCATAGACTCGTCCCCATTGTTGTTGTATGGTCTCGATGTTGTACGGCTCAACTTCAGCAGGGCCGCTCGCTGCCATTCGTGACCAAATCTCATCATTGGCAATCAGTTCCTGCATCGCATCTGCCCATACATTTGGGTCGGATGAGTGAATGATGTTGCCAGCGTCATTGAACACTCCACTGCTTGCCTCCGATGCCAGCACCGGCAATCCATGTGCCATCGCTTCAAGCACAACCATTGACAGGCCTTCCCATTTTGAAGGAAGCAATAGGCAGCCGGAATCCTTGAACAGTGTATCTCGTTGTTCCCCTTCGACCCAACCAAGTGCCTTGACATTGTCAGGTGCGCCTCTCAACAGCGAGTGCGATTGACTGATTCCGCTCAAGGACAGCGAAGCCTCCATACCTCTTTCCTTGAGTATCAGCATCGCTTCGATGGCTATCTTCTGTCCTTTCATCGGGTTACTTCTTCCCATCAACAGGAAGGAATTTCTGTTTCTCTGAGAAGCATCATTTCCAGTTACGGTTGGAGCAGGATTGCCAACGACTCGACAATCATCACCTAACCATGTGCCAAGTCGCTGTTTCCAATTCTCGGTGAGAACCACTGGAACCACGCCTTTGTCTGAGCAGATCTCAGCCATTTGCCGTCCGTACTTCCCGCTTTTGTTCGCTGCGAACAAATCAAAGTCGCCAGAATGGAATGAAAGCACAACGGGAATACCCTTGTTGCGCAGAATGCGAATCAAGCCCTTCTTTCGGGTCCAAGACCAGCGACTTGCGCTGTGAACATGGGCCACGTCTATCGAATCGGGGTCAAGTCCAGCACAAGCGTTTCGAGCAGATTTCCACGCTCGGAGCACCGGGAGAGTTCCACCATCAGAGTGGGAGGCCAGCACCTCCGCCTTCCATCCTTCAGGAGGGCTGGTAGCTAATCTCTGAATCACAGAGCCCATACCACCTCTGGTCTTTGAAGGACCCACATGGAGAACGACCTGTTCCCCGCCAGCATCGGAGGGCATGGTCGGCGGGTGACACTCACACAGCATGAAGCCCTCGGCGGACCTCTGTGGGACGTGCTGCTTATCCGCCGGGACTTGCAGCACCGCGCAGGTCAGCAGATGTCGAGTCTTCGTTTGGTGCTACTCACTATTCAATTAATGATGGCCATAGGTGTCGTATTGCCGTTGATTTTCCACACTTTACTCAACCGTTACTGGATGGGACTTCCACCACTTGAGCCGCCAGTTACCAAGAGAGAAAAACTGCCTCGTATTACGGTAGTTCTGCCGGTATGGAACGAAGCCTTGGTCATCAAGGGGAAGTTGGCCGATATCGCTGCTCAGGACTATCCGGCAGAAAAGTTGGACTTGATTGTCATTGATTCAGCCTCAACTGATGATACTCTCAAACTGACTCGGGAATGGCTCAACGAGAATCCTAGTGCATTCGCTGACAGTGTTCGTATTGTCGAGATGCTCGCACGACTTGGCAAGTCAGCCGCCGTCGTCCGTGCGCTTGAAGAATTAGCAGACGACTGTGAGGTCGTAGTGTTCTCAGACGCTGAGTGTCGCATATCTGCAGGGAGTCTGCACCGAATCGGACGCTGGTTCACCGACCCTGCCATCGGCGCCGTTTGTGGGTGTCTTTCTCAGAACAACCCAGAAGGAGGGGACGAAGCCTCCTATCGCTCAATCTACCACTGGTTCCGCGAGGGTGAATCCCGCCGCAACTCAACTCCCATCCTTGAGGGGTCGATAGCCGCTTATCGTCGCTCGGCTCTGCCTGCTGCAGGTATAGTAACCGGTGCAAATGCAGATGATTCGCAGATGGGCATGCTGGTCTGTTCAAATGGTCTGCGCGCGATTCTTGACCCTATAATCGAGTTCAATGAGCCACCAGTTGGAGACCCCGGAGAGGAGCGTGAACGCAAGGTCAGAAGAGCACAAGGCTTGGTTCGACATTTCTGGCGTTCTCGTAACGTTTGGTTTCGTGGAGATGACGGTTGGGGTCTGATAGTCGGACTGAACGGAATCATGCACGTCATTGTTCCCTGGCTGGTATTGCTTGGAATATTGGCTGGGGCCGGGCACATCCTGGATGTGATTCTTGCTGGATGGTTTGTGGCTTCACCTACACTACTTGACAGGATAATGCTACTCGTCGATGCGGTTGTGCTGCTGCTGCTAGCGGCTGGTATTATCGGGTTGCGTTTGAGAATAGCATCGACTACAATCGCATTCCTTTCTCATATCGGAATGTTGCTGGAAGCACAGATTCGTTTGATGAGAGGCCAAAGCCTGCACATGTGGAGTCCAGCGATGAGCGTGCGCAGAAAACTGGCCGAACAGGAATCAGATTCAGATTGATTATGAAACAAAAAAAGGCCCCCCGGTGGGCGCCCGAAGGCGCCCACCGAGGGGCACGTTGTGTTATCATTGAGCGCTTCAGAGCGCATTGGTCATGAGACGTCCTTCAGCGTTCAGCTGAGGGCAACTGTCTGCGTACCAACAACGGTGGAACCGTCGTACTGTACGTAGATGTTTATGGTGCAGCTGACTCCAGCAGCGCCACAGATCTCAGTTCCGGACTCGTGCAGCTGGATGAACTCGTTGGTTTCCCAAACGCCGTCGTCGCTGCCGTCCTGAGTAATCGAGCATTCCTGCCCACTCTGAACACTGCAGTCGTACGCGTTGTCACCAACTTCCAACTTCAACGTCACGAACGCCCAGTTAAGTGCGTCGTTTGCGTCAATCCAGCGAATCTTAATCAGTGTGTCATCTGTGTCAGCACTAATCGCTCCGCTTGCGTCCTCGGCCTTGAAGTTGTTCCGGGTGCCGGCATCAGGCTGGTCAGATGCCAGACTGTTTGCCCACACGTACAGAACACCTGCTAGCACGACGGTGATTGCGACCATTAGAATGGTAGCAATAACCGGGCTAACGGCCTGCTCGTTCTTCATTTCGTTCTTCATATTTATGTCCTCCATATTCCCCCGGGGGGGCACTCTGCCTATGGGGGGTATTGGTATTAAGGTAACTGCCGGAACGAATCAATAAATGGCCGTTATAATCGTCGTACTGCGTTACATTGGAATACTGAGATTAACCCCTAGGTGTTATTTATTGACCACTGCCGAGTCCGGTAGTACAAACCATTTGTATAGATTTCTAATGATTCATTGATGTTTCAATTATTGGATAGGAAATAATTAGCCTAGATTTAGCAATATCATCATCACTTCATAATGTGTGGAAACACCGGCTTTTCGCATCGAAGAAAGGTGAACAGGGACGAGAGACGCAGCGTAGAGGGGATGGGATGCACTCGACGAGAACCTCACGGCCCTGTTCATTAGGAGGCAAGTCCGGCAGTCGTATAATCATTTGTGAATGCCCTCAGAAAGCCTATACAGCCCCTTTATGGCAACATGTTTCCATCATTCGACTGTTAGCACCTCTGCTCCACCATCTGAGATATGGACTGTATGTTCGAATTGGCTGACCATACCACCGTCTGCACAACGCAATGCAGCATATGTCTCAAGGAATCTGATATCGGTCAATTTGCGAATCAAGGCATTCCACTTGTTGACTCTACTCTCTTCGTTCTCATCTGGGAACGGCTTTTCCAACAGTGGGAAGGCCCAGCGTTCTGCAAAGGGCAGCGTGTTGTATCTCTCTTCGATATAGTGAGCGATTCTAGCTCCAAGTGGCTTGAGTTTCTTCTTGGAGAGTGCCTTCTTGATTTGGGTATTTCCTGTTACACGGTAAATGTTGGATGAATGTCTTGGTGGGATATTCTCGACTAATCCCGATTCTCCAGTAGTGCAAAATGGTTCAACAGCGAAAATAGTACCAGCTTGCACATCACCTTTGAATCCAGGATTGTCTGGTCCACAGCTGAATGAGGGGACGGATGTACCAGCGTGTAGATTGAATTCTTGCAATTGATGCCCACAGAGGTTGCGAATCGGCTCGAATCCCGCATCGCTCGCCACTTGACCTGCCGCGGCCCCTACCTTGTACCATGGTGTTCCGGGGTGCATCATTTCGATGGCAGCATCTCTAGCATCTTTCGCTGACTTGATTAAATCAGTATATTTGCCGGCATTACCCAACTCCAAAGTCAACGCGTTGTCAGCAATGGCTCCATGGATGTGGACACCAATATCGAGTTTGACCAGGTCGCCTTTCTTGAATATCATATCACTTCCCCAGTCTTCAGGAGGGGTGAGTCGATGGTTAGTCGTGTAGTGGGCTGCAATCTCGTTCACTGAGATTGTACATGGGAAGGCGGGCTTGCCGCCATGGCGGTGGATGTACCGCTCTGCAGATTCAATCACTTGGTGCCATTCCACACCCGGTTTGATTTCGTCTTTGATAGCCTCAAGTGCTCGACGAGCGACGTGCCCCGCGTCTTTCCAATGCTTCAGGTCTGTGTCAGCCACTCCCTCACCTCCTTTAGTAGGATGATTCCTTCTCTCAACACCGTCCATCTCCGCTCGATATCCGAGCCTCCGGATTCGTTCAACGCTATCAATGTGCTCGGCTCTCCACCGGGACACACACCATCCAATACGGCTTCGGTATCGAGTCCTAATGCGGCACCTGCAAGCCTACAGTCTACCTCGGGAGCATTTCCGCTGGGGTTGGCACTGGTGGCAGTCAACGGGCCTACGACTTCGGTAAGTGCAATTGCATCAGGGTGTGCAAGTAAACGGATTGCAATCGAATCTCCGCCGAGTCTATCGTCGAGCTTCTGCTTGGCTGGAAGAACAAGTGTGAGGGAGCCTCGTGGAAACGCGTCGAGTAGTTCCTTCGCATCGTCTGGGATATCAACTAGAGTACTCGCCTGCGCGAGTGAAGCCACTCCAAGGCTCACGACATTGGCAGTATCTCGGCCCTTGACTCTGAATAGAGTATCCAAGGCCTCGCTATTAGGAATGCAACCAAGGGCGGGTAAAGTAGTGGTTGGATAAACCACCAATTCACCTGCGGTCACCCTTTCAATGAGAGTCGATGGGAGGGAATTGGTCACCATGACGGGGGAACGAAAGCAGCCTCTCCTCTTGAGCCTGCGCCTTCAATCGGGTGCAAGCCAATTGGTAATATGCGTCCTTGCAATGTCCGCTGCAATGCTTTCATCCTCACCCTTGACGAGCAACTTACCGCTTGGATAAAGTGTGATTTCCGCTTTGCCGCTGAAGGTGTAGCATAATCTGTTCCGGAGGGTGCACTTCCACCCATCAGCCTCCACTTTCACTGACACAATTGCAAGGTCAATGGAATCGATACCTTCGGGAATTACTGTCCAAGCGGCTCTACCACTGCACATCTCGAGTAAGTATCCCTCCTCACTCAATTATTTCTCCTCCAACTACCAATTGGTCCTCTGCGGACGCCAGTTCTCTAGCCGCGTCCTTCGCTTTTCTGCGCGCTGAGACGGTCCACAATACGAATACGACAAACAACAGTGTGGATATTCTCACGACATGGGGCCATAACATTTCGAACTCGTCAGCGTATTGTTCCAAGGGCAGGACATCGAGAATCAATACTCTTGCCAGATCTTCCATGGTGATGAAAGCCGGCATCCCCATAATTTCGAGAATGGGCCAAACCACACCATCCCAAAGTAGTGGTACAGGTCCGAGGATGAGAGTGAACCATCGCATTCTTGCGATAATCATGTAGGCGGTCCAACGGCCACTGAACTGCCGCCTTTCTTCTTCGAGTTTTCCGGGATCCACCGGCATCAGATCACACCATGTTTGAGGGGGGGTGGCCCTTGAGGTTTGCCGGGACCAAAAGCACCAGCAGGTGGAGGACCAGGTGGGCCATCCCCTTTCTTTGGAGGTGGCCCTGGGGGACCACTAGACGCTGCGGGTTGACCCTGTGGCGGGCCGGTTGGTGGCCCAGTTGGTGGCCCAGTTGATGGACCGGTCGGTGGCCCAGTTGATGGACCGGTCGGTGGCCCAGTTGGTGGACTGGTTGATGGACCCTGCGGCATCGGAGCAGGGTCGGGAGTTAGCTGAGCAACAGGCGCAGGTGATGGTTCCAGTGCGACGGGTGCAATAGGTGCATGAGTTGGCTGAGCAACAGGCGCAGGTGATGGTTCCAGTGCGACGGGTGCAATAGGTGCATGAGTTGGCTGAGCCATAGGTTCGGGTGTATGGGATGGGGTGGGCTGAGCAGGCGCACTCGCTGACTCAAGAAGCCCACCAGCGAACGCTGCTTCAACTGGGTTGTCAGAAGAAGAGGCCTCTGTCAGCACAGTTTCGTTTACATGCACCGACATATCACCGAAATCCTCCAATGCAATTTCAAAGGCAGCAAACATAGGTTCGCTTACCGCTGCTGCCGTCTTCATCTCACCACTACCGGCTGCTGAGACCTTTTGGCGAGTTGGAGATGTTGTGGATTCCATCCTCATTCCCTCAGCGAAGGGGCCCAACTCGACGCTGCCATGACCGCCATCAGTATTGTAGTCAAGTTTGAACAGCCATGTACCCGAGTTGGCCGGCAGCCAGAATGTCATGCTATCACCATCACCAGCATCGATGCGTTCTGGAATTGCCAAAGCAGCGCCATGAGCACCATTCATGGCTTGCAGATCGCCTCTGATGTCCCACAGGTCGACATTTGTTGTATTGAGAACATCCACTGAAATCTCGATGACATCCAAGTCTTCATCATCAATTTCGCTGACCACACCCAATAGAGTCGCAGTGACTCCGTTTGAGGTCCTAGTCGTCTCAGTCATATCGGCTCCCACTTGCCGGTGTCGCTTGCGATACTTGAATCCCGCTCTGCCGCGCTGCAAGCCCGAAACTGCTCAACGCAGGTGTTTCCGCTTGGCTGGAGGCAATGAATCTGCAACTACAACAATACTCGCAACATGTAGGTCAATCGAGGATTGGTGTGTGTGTCGCCTTGTGATATGACGAAGGTCAATGAAAGCAAAGACCAGTTGGATTAGCGGGATGATGTAGCATAGTTTTCGGAGCGAACGAGTCCCACAGGCCTCGCGTGACAATCGCTCACCATCTTCTCTTAGCACAGCCAACCCAAACCAGCGTTGTCCGAGGGTCCGGCCCCATGCATTTGGCAGGTATTTGTGATAGAGATACGAGCACGCGAGAATGATGGCCCAATTGACCAGCACTACCCACCATTGGGAACTAGTCAGGACAGTGATACTCCAAGCGGCGAGGATGCGCCAAGATGTGACTAGGTTGAGTATTGACATGATGGCTATCCAATCGAGCATGAATGCAGCCACTCTCTTCCATGAAGGAGCCAGTACCGTACCTTCTGGAATTGGCCAGTGACCAGAACTCTCCGCGACAGCCAACTTGGCTAATGTGGCTCCACTTCCGTGAATGCTAATCGGATTTTCTTCACTCATTAAACCATCTCGATTCTACTAATTTGGATTATGGACGATGACTTTCACTTATCTTAGATGTGCAGGGCATGCCACGCTTCCAAACCACTCTCAGAAGCCCAGTCAAGCCATGCTGCCCAGTTGCTCTCAGCGCGCAAAGTGCGAGTATCTCCGAGAAGGATGAGTCCCCGTTTGGCGCGGGTGATGGCGACGTTCAGCCTGCGCCAATCGTCGAGGAAGCCAACATCTCGCCCCTCGTTGGCTCTGACTGCAGAGAGGATGATGACTTCCTTCTCGCGCCCTTGATATCCATCAACGCTCTTAATTTCCAGACCTTCGAATCGCTCTCGCTCAGCCAGCCCACCCGAGGCCTCAAACAGGTCGGTTAGCAATCGGACTTGACCATTGTACGGGGTGACCACCCCGATGTCCTTCGGCTCGATGTCACCTCCTGCTAACAAAGCCTCGACTACGCGCACAACGACGGCTGCCTCATCTCGGTTCAATCTCGATGTGCCATCGGAACTGACTTCCTCAGCACCTTCGACAGGGATGAAGGCAACAGGTGCTTCCCATTTGGGCCATGGGAATCCTGCTGGAGGTTCCCTTTGAGAAGCGTCAATACCGTCTTCCAGTTGATTGTCGTAGAATCGTGCTGAAGGGAATTCACGAATGGCGGGGTGCATTCGATATTGGGTGTTGAGCAGTGTCGGCTTCACTCCGCAGGCGACCAGCCGCTCAAACAGGGATCGCGACAACCCTTTCGCCTCTGCACGTTGACTGATAACCGTCGGAGGCAGTTGGTGGTGGTCGCCGACCAAAACGAGATGCCTCGCGCCCTTGACCAGTGGAACCAGTGTGGCTGGTTCAGTTGCCTGCGTTGCTTCGTCAATGAGTATGAGAGGAAACCGCCTGCCTTCGAGGATTTGGTGACCCGCACCGATACAGGTTGCACAAACTACCTGCGCAGTATCGATAATATCATCTCTCATCTGATTCTCAATTCTACGGATTTCCTTCCAGCCGCGCTTCAAATCACGATAAGCAAATCCTTTCTCTTTTCCCTTGAATGATGACATTTTACGTAACAGGTCTTCATTGAGTTTCAGCATGGTCTCCACATCTCCACGCAATTCATGTTCTTCCATCTTGGCTGCTAGAGTTGCTTCACGTAAGTTGGTGCGTACCTTGACAGGTTGTCCGATTCGAATGGCGCGCACCCCGCGCGCAAGCATCCCCTCAAGCAGGTTATCCACAGCAACATTGGAGTCTGCGAGCGCAAAGATAGGACCTACGCCACTTTTCGCCCAAGTTTCGAGTATTCGAACAGCCGTGTGTGTCTTTCCGGTTCCCGGAGGACCCTGAATCAGCGTGAGCCGACTACTGAGGGCAGCAGCCACCGCTGCAGTTTGGCTATCGTTGAGGTCTTCGATTGTTGCAGGTGTTGCAGCGAGTCGGCGCTCTTGCCCACCCATTTGGGCAGGACGCGCCGAGGCCAGTTGCATTTCCTTTGGATGGCCGAGCAACAGGTCTGCAAGCGGTGCTGCATCAGCAGTGCCGAACAAATCATCCAGCGCGCCGGCCATTCTGTCGTGAGCGACACGATTAGCCCCTCTGTCCAGCCTCCATGTGCCATCGCGCACTCTTTCTGGTTGCTCTGATACCACGACACGGAGTTGTTTGCGAGAGCGAGAGAATACCACTCCCTCACAGACTCTTTCTTTCAGTGGCTCTTTTCTGCACATTGTGACAATGTCGCCCTGAGAAAATCTGTGATGAGGCAATCCTCCTTCCTTATGAGTCGAGAGTTTGACCACTCGCTCGCCGAATAACCAGCCATCGTTGCGGGCATTTAGGTCGAAAAGTGCTAGCCCATTCTCCGCTAAACGTGTCTTTGGCCATTCTTTGAGCCGCTCTTCGACCTGTTTCATTTCATCTTCAAGTTCCCAGTCAATCAACTTGTGAAACAATTCGTGATGGTCTTGTGAACGAGGGAAACGGTTTGGGACCTCTTTGGAGTCATTATCGGGGTCGATTGTACCTACTGGTTCACCCCGTTTCATTCGGCGGACCCGCCCCTTGTCATCTGCCACGGGCCGTCGTATCGACACCTACCTTTGGTCCCTCCGTTATTCCCCTGATAGTATGATGCAGCCACGCGCGTATATGGATGAGGCTTAAACACGAACTAGACACGGAGTTTACCGGAGGGTACGTCATGTTCGACCGCTGGAAGAAACAAAAGGCCGTCGGTGAAGAGTGCCCACTCTGTCAATTGGTCAATCCAACCGGCTCAGAATCATGCTCCCGTTGTTACTACGAATTTGCTGTGGCTGCACACCGGCAAACCGTTTCTGAGGTCAGCGATGATGAGCAAAGTGATTTGTTTGATGAACTGATGGATGAAGATGACCAAACCGGCGATGATTCCCCACTAGTAGATTGGACCGGTCATTCATTCTCGATGGATGATACGACTGTCGACATTTCACAATATGGCGAAGGAGGTGCAGTAGTAGTTGACCGGAATATCTCAATGGAATCTCAATTTGACTCCCCACAGATGGCGACCACCGTCTCCGAGTCAGCGAATGAGCCAGATCCAGAATATGAACTCACTGCGGCTGATGCGCCCAAGAACGTGACAAAGTTCGACTATGGTGCAGGACCTGACCTGTCTTATGCACCAAACATCCCAACAGCCCCAGTAGTGAAGTTGGTTGAAGTAATAGCTTCTGAGGAAAGTGACCCTGTCCATGCTACAGCAGCGTTGGATGAGGACACAAATGGAGCGGAACAGGAGTCCGGGTCCATTACTAAGGCTGTTGCGAAACCAGAAGCCACAGTACCGGAACCGACAGAACCGACAGCACCGGCAGTACAGACAGCTCCAGAACCGGAACCTGCAGTAATTCAGCCTAACCCTGCGACACCTCCGCAACCGGCTGGCATTCCACCATTGCCTACACCAGTGGCTGCCACCCAAGTCAATGGCGCGACCGCCGCAACTCCGGCTACTCCGAGCATCCCGCTTCCTCCAGGACTCACTTCAACTTCAGCCACCCCCGTAGTACCAAAGGTACCCACGGTGCCTGCTGTGCCGGCGACTCCAGAGGGCACAACCGCTGATATCGACCTCGATGAGGAAGCAGCCACTCCACCTTCACCGATTGCTCCCGCATCAGGAATGATCTGGCCGTGGCCACAGGCTGAGTCTTGGGACGATGTAGCCGTTCGCAAGACATTGCGAGAGGTAATGGAACAAGCCAAATCCGGCGATGTAGAGAATGCAAATCGCGGCCTTGAGGCACTTGGCCCACATCTTGGAGATAGAATAGACCTGATTTTCCATGTTGGAGTGCTGCTGAAGAAGTTCCAGCGTGACGAAGAGATGCGACGGATGATTGAGAATGCGCAGCGCACTCACCCAAGCGATTCCAATGTGATAACAGCAGCACAACATTTGCTGGTCTAGACCCTCAAGGCTCAAACCCTGCGTGAGAATCGCGAGTCGTGAAGCCCACGCCAACCTTGACAGTCGCACCCGACTTGGTGCTTCGTCCAGCCATGCTCCCGATGGTAGACAGACTGAGCGTCGCAATCGTAGAGAGCGTCGAGGAAGTGTATCCCGCGCTGCCTTGGCTTGAGAGGAACAAGGAGGTTCGTAGCCAACTCTGGTCTTATCTCGAGGATGTATCGAGAATGGGTATGCGAGGGATGTGTCATCATTGGGCAGTGATTGAGAGAGGGCTGCATACTGCTGAAGCCAACGTGGATGAGGTCGGAGAACGAATCGCCGGCCTCATCGCACTTGACAGCACCCCACATTTGGTAGTTGGACACTGGAATCTTGGCTACTGGATTCGACCTATCTCACAGAACAAGCGGCTGGCCAGCCGTTCAATTGATGCAGTACTCGGTTGGATAGGCAGCGCTGGTGGAGCACCGTGTGCGGTAGAAATTCGCGTTGACCCGAATAACATCGCTGGACTGGCCACCGCCGATTCAACAGCGCGCAGATGGGCAGGTCACAGGTTTCCCGATGGCGATTCGGCCGTAGAAGTAGACGGTAGAGAGGTAATGCATCATTGCTATCTAGTCCCTCGGCTGCCTTTACCACATCAAGAATAGAGGTATCACCATGCGTTCACAAGAGTTGTACTGGCTCAGCGTCGATACCGATGACATCGGTCATTTCCCGAATATTCGCGGACATCCAACTCGTTCGTCAACACCTATGCCCGAATGGAGGATGAAGGGTTATGTCGCCTCAGATGAATTGTTGTCAGCAATGGATAACTTCCATGAATGGATAACTGAAGGCGATAGGCACGTTCGCATCCCGGTCACCCTATTCGTCATTGCAGAGCAGTTGGATTGCCCGGCCTTCGCAGCTCGACTGGACAGATTGGCGAAGATGACTGGCATCACAATCGGCTGTCATGGCTGGTCTCATCGCTGTTGGTCGGCATGGCCCGAGGACCAGGCTGGTTTCACCGAGATGCTCGAGGCGGCGAGGAATCGGATTTCCGAGTTCGCAGGTTCTGCATGGCGTCCATGGTTCAGGGCTCCCGGCGGATATATCGCGCCTTGGATGGCGGGGCCTTTGGCAGCCAGCGGATTCCGCCTCGATTCCTCGGTAAACCCCACTCCACTGCTCCGAAGAAAGGCTGGCAGTGGAAACCATTGGGGAGCGGTCAGCGATGCGATGCATCGGGCTGGAATCGTCGAAAGGGAGTGGCACACCCTCCGTCCACTATTGCTGCCCGCACTGCCCGCCACAGGACCCGCTCTGACGCTGCCGATTCTCGGATTGCTGGCTCGAAATGCGTGGCGGAGGTCGACGAAGGTTGGTAAAATCGCCAGCAAGGAACTGGTCGAGGATGCCGATATTCCAGTGACTGCGCTATATTGGCATCTGCTCGACCACGGTCGTTCAGCCGGCCGTTGGTCTCCACCGCTACACCCATCTGTGGAAAGCGTACCTGCGACCAAAACAAATGATTGATTACTTTGGCTGCATACAGTCAAACAGCAAGTGAAAGAGGAACCGATATAATGGCCTGACCGACGGGTCTACGAAGGGACCACATCAGCTTGGGGTCAGAATGATGCATGTAAGCATGGGTTGGTGAGTAGAAATGAGTGGATTTGATTTTGTCATTAGCATTGGAGGAGCAGCCGGTCAAGGCATCGCGACTCCCGGAAACATCCTCGCGCGTCTATTCGCTCGTCGTGGCATGCACATGTATGCCTACAACGCCTACCAATCCATCATTCGTGGTGGCCATTCTTTCCTCACTGTTCGTTGCAGCGACCATGAGGTTCGCACCCACGGCGATGTCATTGACCTGATAATTTGCCTTAATCAGGACACTATGGACCGACACCTCGAGCATTTGGGTCCGGGAACATCGGTAATTTTCAACAGCGACACCATCGAGCCGGGAGATTCAGCGGATGGAGTTCAACTCTGCCCAATGGCGGTTGGTGAATTGGCCGGCAAGGGCGCCAACAGACTGATGCAGAACACAGTAGCTATCGCTGTTGCCTGCCAACTGATTGGGATTGAGATATCCGCGCTTGAGGACGTACTTGAATTCCAGTTCTCGGCTAAGGGTGAGGAATTGGTGGCGGAGAATGTGCGCATCGCAAGGGCGGCGTACGACCATTCGGCGGCCAACTTTCAGCCTGCTGCGCAGCAGGCTCCACAGCCAAGCGAGCCGCTTGCGGTATGGGCAGGCAATCAGGCCTTTGCTATGGCGGCGGCCGGTGCCGGTGTCAAGTTCTACTGCGCCTACCCGATGAGTCCGTCAACCGGCATTTTGCATTGGATGGCGGCCAACGCTCGTGAACTCGGCATCATGGTCCGTCAGGTTGAGGACGAGATCAGCGTCATCTGCATGACAGTCGGAGCAGCCCACGCCGGCTGCCGTTCGATGTGTGCCACTTCAGGTGGTGGATTTGCCCTGATGACCGAAGGTGTCGGTGAAGCCGGCATGATGGAGGTCCCTATCGTCATAGTCAACGTGCAGCGCGCCGGACCTTCAACCGGAGTCCCCACAAAAACAGAGCAGGGCGACCTGTGGCAGGTGCTTGGC
>CAUZSM010000008.1:0-29233 GCA_963582685.1 Candidatus Thalassarchaeaceae archaeon
ATGGGGCTTCTGATGGAGCGGTTTGGGCATCAGGTTGCGGAGAGGGCTCTGGTGCTGCAGCCTCTACTACCGGCTGAGAATCGGAATTGAGCCGCTCAATGAGTTCGGCCTTTTTCCCACTAACCTTCAGACCTCTCGCCTTCAATGCGGCCTTGAGTTCAGCAACGGTCATATCTGCTTCACCTAGCACATGTACCTCGGCGACCTGGGTGGTGCCAGCCATCTCGTCGATATCCTCGCCAGCCCCGTAATCAGGGTCAACTACCTCAATCGGCATATCTTCATCTGAATCCACCACCTCATCGTCATCTTCAACAGATTCCTGTTCAGCCAATGGTTCGTCTTCCCATCCCTTCTGGTTGATTACGCCACCACGGGACTCAAACTTCTCACCAGCCTCCTGCGCATCCAATTCCTTTGTCGCATCTTGGTGCGTGTATTGGGCGTCAGGCTTGCGGCTCTTCGATGCCTTGCCAATCAGTTTCATTACACCGACAAGCATCAGCAATGCAACAACAATAACTACAATCATCAAGATTGCAATAAGACCGAATTCTTTGGCCGATTCGTATGCATTCGCCAATTGCCACTCTTTGTCATCAGTATCATCGACCTCTGAAGTATTCCCATCGACTGGGCCCTCAGCACGTAGATATGAGCAAGCAGATTGATTTTGATTCAGGAGAATTCCGCAGTGGTCCTCTAGAGTCTTCACTGAAGGGTCGGTGTCGTTGTAATCAGTATTTGCGCCTACACAGTCGCGGTCATGGTCAATCCACTCTGTGCTATTACCGACAAATGTGCATTGTCCATATGATGACTCGGTGGTGTCATCATATCCATCACCATCGCTGTCAATACAGCCATATCTGTAAATCCATGAATAGCGGCCTTCAGTTGCATCATACAGTACAGCTCTAGTACTGACTCCGGGAAGTGCAGCACACGCATCTCCGCGGTAGCCGTTAATGTTGTCACCATAGCCATCGCCATCAGTGTCTCGCCATTGAGTCACCTCGTTAGGGAAGGCGTCGGCATTACCAGATGGGTGAGCATCTTCCCCGTTGCCGGGGTCAGACCATCCATCACCATCCGTGTCTTGGCATCCAAGCCGATCCTCAGTGGAGTCTCCACCTTGACTAGGACAGGCATCAGAATCAGTGGCGCCTGGGTCTTGGTTGTCGCCGTATCCATCCCAATCGCTGTCAGCCCACTGTGTAGGGTCTGAGGGGAATTTGTCGCCATCCTGCCCATGCGGGTAGTCACCGTAACCATCGCCATCGCTGTCTGCGTATTGGTCAGAATTGAACGGGAATGCATCTGCGTTGTTACCTGATGGATTATCTCCACGGCCATCGCCATCGGAATCAAGCCATTGAGTTGAATCACTTGGGAATGCATCGCTATTGTTGCCACCCATATTATCCCCATAACCGTCACCATCTGAGTCGGTGTGTTGAGTGGGGTCATTGGGGAACGCATCTAATCCATCCACAACACCGTCGTCATCGTTATCGGTATCGAGAAGACTGATGTAAGAAACTGAGTTGAAGGCAGTCAGGACGAGAACACCATCTCCATCAGATGGAATGAAACCCACTACCTCTCCAGTTACATCGAAATATTCCTGACTGAGGGTGTGAGTGGCGAGTTCAATGGAGAAAGCACGACCGGAAACCGTGCCGACCATCAGGCGTTCCTCGCCAATTAGGTCAATCGAGCGGACCATCCCGCTCGAGCACATGGTGATGGTGCCGAGGAATATCCAATCAGATGTATTGTGCATCAACATCTTGCAATTGTCTGTCATGCTGTACAGAATGCTGCCATCGGCGTTGGTAGCAAGGCCAACTACCGGATACTGTGAATTAGTCAATGTCTGATTGTGTGAGCCATCATGTTCGTGAATTCGCACATCCTTATTACGACCACTGGTGGCAATCTGGCCACTGTTCGTTACTGCCACTCCAGTAATCAGGCCACTATGAGGTGATGTCTCAGCACCGGTTGCTGAACTCAAGGTCCATTCTGAGGAGGTCTTGTAATTGCGTTGGGTTATCCAAATGTCGCCTTCAGCATCAAAAACCAATGCTTCGACGCTGCCGCCGGTGCCAGAATTGATTGAATACAGGACATCCTCATAATCCAACGAAACAACCTCGACTCCTGTGCCATGACCCAATGCTACAACATTCGCTACAGGGTCGTAAATCGCAACAGACGCTGAAGGAACATTTGCATCGATTGTAATCATCTCAGTATAAACGCCCCCGCTTGTGTTCCACACGCTGACAACCGCGCTGGCATTGGCGTAGAGGATATTGCCGTTCTGCAAGACCCACCAATCCAACGCACGGCCGGGCATTTCGTCTACAACTCCGGCCGCACCGAGTTCATCTAGTTCTGCTGAAGCAACTGGTGCAAGTGGAAGCAAGATAGCGAACAGGAATAGGCTGAGAATTACCAACGTGCGTGCGCGCATGGGCAATCCCATTGAGGCTACTGCTTTGAAAGGAGCGTATACACGATTAGACCGAATTAAACTAGTATAGCACCCCAAAGGGGGTGCTTCTGAGCAATTTCACTCTTCTTCATCAGAGGATTCTTCTGGCTTGAGAACAGTGCGCCCTATGGGACTCAATACTTCGGTTTCAGGTGACTCATCCTCATCGACAGGAGACAACACAGAGCGTGGAGTCGACACCGGTTCAAGTACCGTTCTAGACTCGATTGGCTTCATGATTGGACGAGTAATTGGAGTTAGAACGGAACGGTCCTCTTCTTCCTCTTCTATCTGAGGTTCTGGCTCAACTCCGGGTGGCCCTCTTACTGGTGGTCCAGATGTTGGGCGTTGTCCGGGAGCCGCATCCCTGACTAAGCGACCACCGCCGGGTGGTCCGCGAGCAGGCGTGGACTCAGTGGTCTCATCCTCAGTAACCTCAGCAGCAAGTGCTTCCATGACTGCATCGGAGACTGATGAGCGAACCTCAGTGGGTTTCTCTTCGTCAGTTGTTTCATCCTCATCCTCAAACTCGTCATCCTCAACGGGCTCCTCGACTAATTCCTCGACTTCAGGTTCCGGTGCCGCTTCGGGCTCCACAACTTCGGGCTCTGGTGCTGCTTCGGGCTCCACAACTTCGGGTTCCAGTGCTGCTTCGGGTTCTGTAGGAATTGCTACCTCGGGTTTTGGCGCAGGTTCCGGTTCGGGAGTAGTAGGCTCAGGGAGCGATATCGGTGCCCGAACCGGCTGGAGGCCACCTGCCGCTGGTCGGCGAGCAAGTCCACCTGCTGGTGGGGTGCGAGCAGCTCCAAGTCCGCCGGTCGGTTGAGCAATTGGAGCGTGTACTGGGGCAGCGAGGGGACGTGGTCCCTCATCTTCTGCAGGGGGAGCAGTTCGTGGTGCTCCAAGGCCGGTGGTTCTGGGGGTACCAAGACCACCAAGGGCTGGTTGACCTCCAGCTGCAGAGCCGGGCATCTGTCCTTGAGCACCACCGAGGGCATCCATCCATGCCTGTCGGCGACCCATTCGCGTGTCCTTCTCTTCAAGTTCAGCCGATTCTTCAACCGCTTGCAGTCTGGCTTCTGCCTCAAGGTCCTCTTCAGTAATGAGTCCCTTCTCAAGTTCAGTCCTGAGTTTCTCCTCAGCCGCAGTACGGAATTCTTCAGCCCGTGCGTCGAGTTGAGCGAGACGCTCGCGTATCTCAGCACGCTTGATGGCGAGTTGAGCCTCGATTTCAGCACGAATCTCTGCCTCCTTTCGGCGAACTTCGATGAGAGCCTTGTTGCGCATTATCTCCTCACGCTTTGCGACCTGTCGCTCGAGTTGTTCTGATACCTCGCGCTCCTTCTCTGCGCGGAATGCCGCAAGTTCTGCCTCCATATTGACTTCAAGGTCAAGGGCTACTTCCTGCTTGATGAGATCGAGATTAGTTTCTTGGCCAATACGCTCATTGCGGATACGTGCATCGATTTCGGCCATTATTTGGCGTTCGGAGGCCTGCTGACGAGCGGAGTATTCAGCCTCAATCTGAGAGACCCAGGAATCTTTCTTATCACCATAGTGTTCTGTGAGTTTTTCTCGTAGTTCGTTTTCGCGGTCGTGGCGGAACTGCGCAAGAGATTGACCGATGTCGGCCTCACGCTCGCGCTTGTATTGCTCAAATTCGGCTTCAACTCTCTCAGCAACGCCTGCTTCGAGTTCTACCTGTAGTGCTCGCTCTATCTCGTCAATTGAATGAGAGAATGATACATCATAGCGGTCCTTGAGTCGCTGCTTCCTCATCGATAGGCGCTCGCCGTAGTCTGCCTCCATACCCTTGAGGATAGCAGCCTGCAACTCCTCTCGTCGCTTGGATACCGCGAGTTCAAGGTCCTCTTGCATCCGCTTCTCCAAACGCTCGGTTTCAGTGCCGATTCTGGATTCAAGTTCACTGTGAAGTTCCTGTGCTATCTCTTCCTCAAGTCGATGCGCCCGACGCTCGTATTCTGCGCGTAGACGTGCTTCACGCTCGCGCAGGCGTTGACGGAACTGCTGCTCTACCCTCCGACGAATGCCATCTCGAAGTTGAACCTCACGCTCAGCCAGACGGGCCTGTTGAGCATCCTCAATACGTCGGGACTGAGAAGACTCCTCTTCCTCAAGTCGATCTGTCATCTCAGATTTCAATTCGTCCTCAATCTGTCGAATTTGCTTCTGCATTTCTTGGCTCGCCTCAATTTCAAGACGCTCCTCAAGGAAAGCGCGGCGACGGTCGAATTCTGAGTCCATCTCCTCCTTCAACTGACTTCGAAGTTGGCCGCGGCGGGCTTCCAGCCGTCGCTCCTGCTCCAACTCTAACTGGCTGCGGATGGCTTTCTCCTCTCGAGTGAGTCTGAGTTTCATCTCCTCGCGGAGTACTGCTTCCTCTCTCTCAAGTGCGCCGCGCTCCAGTTTGGCCAATTCATCCTCCATGGACGAGCGAAGTTCGGACTCAATTTCCGCGAGCGCTCCTTCGGTCTGCAATTCAACCGTTTTTGAAAGTGCTCCTTTCATTCCAGCGAGACGCTCAGACTGCTCCTGCAATCGAAGGCGACGCTCACGCTTCAGTGAAGTTCTGAGTCGCCTCTCCTCCTTCAGTCGGTCATCGAGGTCTTGAACGGTTTCAAGAGATGGGGAAACTTGCTCAGCTACCGCTGCGCGTACTTCTCGTAGAGAAGGGGCTTCCCCTCCTTCCGAGGTCGTAAACCTCTCTCTAAGACTCTGTAACTTCTCTCGGCTTTCGCTCAAGGGTCCCATCCCCAGTATGCGGCCTTCCACTTTTCATGATAGATAAGGGGGGGGGGTGTCAACTCACGCGTGAGTAATATTTTCAGACCCTGCACGTGAAGCCGGATTGCTAAAGAATATTCAGTTTATTCTATGCTGTTTTCACTCCTCAGCAGATGTCGAAATCATCTCATCTGATGTCTGTTGTGAGGCGACAATGCGAGGCCCAAGAGTAATGTAAGCCAAACATAGCACTAAAGAGAAGGCGAATAGAATGAATGAGACATCGGCAGAGCCATCTCCGGGACTAGAAAATATCTGCATTGAGATGCCGCAAAGCAATGCTGCGATTACCAGCGCTGTCAACCGCAGCATGGTCCTACCCCCCGCCTTCGGCAGCCTTCTATCTGCAATCATCAGATAGCCGCACATCAAGGTGGCTGGCAACACGAGCCAATCCAAAGCAGGGTGTTTGCCAGAGCCGAGAGTCCACTCAATCGCATCAGGTCCCCATGAGGTTGCGGGCTGAACCCAAATTAGAGCGGACAGCGTGACTAGGATTACCGCACTTCCGGGGCTTGCAAGCCCATTGAACCAAGGATAATCCCCGTGCTCATGCTGGAAGCGTGCCAGTCGCAGCATCGTGCAGATGACAATCCAACAGCATCCCGCTGCGAGAAGAATGGTCCACCAAGGTGTTGCCTGACCCATTCGGCTGAACATCGAGAAAACCAACAGAGCGGGTGCGGTTCCAAATGAGAGGGAATCGGACATCAGGTCAAGGTACGAGCCGAGATGTCGTCGCTTGGAGTACCTACGGGCAATTGGCCCGTCGATGATGTCACCTACTGTAGATAGGAGAATGAAAACCATCGCCAGCCAGATGTAGACTTCCTCGTACGAGTTCTTGTCGTATGCAAACCCGTCAAAGGCCAGAATCATGAACAAAACTGAGATCGCACCGAGCAGACCGTTGCCCAGAGTAATCCAATCAGCGATGCCCATCAAGTTGAAAGTGGTCCTCATCGATTTCACCGCCGTGGCGACACTGCTTCAACCCTACCCTGACCCAAGGCTCAGAAAGTGACGAGGAATGTCTCATCACAAGCCGGGCAAGTCAGGTTGCGAGAACCTGGCCTCGGCTTGAGACGCAGGGTGCGCTCACAAGAGGGACAAGATACCTCTACCTTCACTTCCTTGGAGATCAGTTTGAAAATGGTAGAACAAGATGAGCACTTGAGACCGCAGGGCCTTTCATCGATTCCAGCAATGAGAATTTCCGAACAAGATGGGCATGATACCTTCTCAGTGACCCAGTCTCGCCTCGTAGGCTTGTGGTCCACCCGCACGACCGAGGAACAAACCGCACAACTGATTTCGCCCAATTTGTGTGGCATCATGCTGTCACAGTTTGGACAGTGAACTGTAGGAGGAGCGTGGCGAGATTCTACTGTTATGGGGTCATCATCAACAGTAGGTATGTTCTGTTCAGTCATTTCAACACCCCGTTCAACTACGTCGTGGTGGCCCAATAATGAGAATGCCATTGGGCATGAATGTGAAAGGCAAGTCTAGCTCAACGCCGAATGCAGTGGCAATCTCCTCGACTGCCTTCTTGGCGCCAATTTGATCGGTGGCAGTCGATGGAATAGGAATTAAATGTGCCTCAGCCCCACTTTTCAGCAACTCCTTTGCCGCATCGGGCAGGGCTGTCGAGGGTGCTTCGCCCGCAACGGCAGCCTGCGTATCGATCTGGGTGGTAACCCGCCACCAACGGGAACGGCCTTGATTACGGTGATTCTCCACCAGTTCATTGCTCTCTAGTGATTGAAGATGGTGGTAAAGATGGTAACGAGTCACACCAGTCGATTCCTGCAGCATGACTGTGGACATCTCTTCTGAATCCCTCAATGCCTCGTATAGCGCTCGTCGGGTCGGATGAGCGATGGCCATAGTCTGAGCATCGACTCGTATCTTGCTCATCCAACCGCCCCGCACTTCCTTTCCGCGCCCGCATATATCAAACAGACGACGAGGACTTTCTGAATAGCAAGACGAAGGCGTCTCGATAGTCCCGTACCAAATCCATCATTATCCCACCTACCAAGGAAAAACGGTTGCCAGAGATGGCTACGAAGCCTCCGTTCAAGATGACAAGGAAGGCCGATACTTCGTGAATAGCAACGCCAACAGCGAGGTCGGTCTGAATGCCTAGAAGAACCAATGTGACGAGAATTATTGTCACGATAATTGAGAGGAGGATGTTTGCTTGTATGACCATACGCGTGCGCCTAGATAGTTTGAGCAGGGTAGTAATCGAGCGTGGGTCCTCGCCAGGAATCAGCACATCGGCAGCCTCCAAATTCACTTGCTCGCCAGAACCGACTGCGATGCCGACATCAGCAGCGGCTAGGGCAGCGGCGTCGTTGAATCCATCACCAGCCATCAAAGTTCGGCGGCTTTGACTGCGACGCTCTACCCAGATTGCCTTGCCCTCCGGGTCAATCTCTCCTCGGCAATTAGCTGCCGCTACACCGATTTGACGGCCAAGGTCCTCAACAGCGCTCTGCGAATCACCGGATAACAATTCGACTGCGATACCGAGATTGCGCAGGTCATGCACCATCTCGGCAGAGCCATCTCGGAGGTCATCGTGGATGAATGTAAACAGGGCAATTGCTTGATCTCCAATAGCAAGTAGTGAGGCACCGTTACCTACCGCATCTGCCACCGCCAATGCATCACTGAGTTCGGCATCAATCTTGACTCCTTCCTCCTTCAGCCAATCTGCTCTGCCGAACATGACTGTCTTACCGCGTAGGCTACCAATCACGCCAGCCCTCCCATCGGTAATTCCAGTAACTGGCGATGGCTTGAGGCCCTCCTCTTCGAGTTGGGACTGAATAACAGATGCATAGGGATGATTGGAGCGCAACTCCAATCCACCTGCCATACGCAGCGACCGTTTGCGGTCGATTCTACCTTGAGTGGTTATCCGATCTAGTTTCGGCCTGCCACTGGTCAGTGTACCTGTCTTGTCGAGCAAGGCGAGATCAATTCGTGATGCCGCATCCAGAGCATCTCCACCGCGAGCGATGATACCGCTTTTTGCGGCGACTGACAAAGCGGCTGCGTTTGGAACTGGTGCGGCTAGCAGCAGAGCACAAGGGCAAGCTACCACCCATAGGAGAAGCATCAATCTAAGATTGAATGCGGTGCCCTCCGGAGTGAAGAATAACCCAGCTAGGACTGCACCCACTACCACCAAAGGCACCCAGATATTGGTGAAAGCCTCTATGGTCTTCTGCATGCGCGGAGGCTTCTCTCGGAAAGTACGTACTTCCTCTATCAGTCCATACAAACGCGAGCCTTCACCAACTGCGGTCACCTCGACGATTATCGGACCACGGTCAAGGACTAGGCCGGCGTGGACCGTCGTACCCTCATCGACTCGAATTGGTATACTCTCACCGGTGAGAGGTGCGCGATTCAGGCTGCCAATACCCTCGACAACGATTCCATCTATCGGGACCAATTCTCCTGAGCGAATCTCTACCTTGTCGCCAATATTAACCAAGTCGATGGGAATCATATCATCTCCCGCATGTCCGGAGGCTATACCATCTGGCTGAGTAGAGAAAACAGATGGGCTGTCTGCTTGGCTGATTGAGTCCATCATTGAGGTATCAATTTCTTGAGAGACCAGCCTTGCACGGCGAGGCAACCTGTCAAGACCGCCTTGCATTCCATCCCGTGCCCGGCGCAGTGCTGCATCTTCCATGTGGGATGCGATTGCGACTAGAATGCACACCATCAATGCCTCTGACCAATGACCACCAAAAAAGGCACCAGCAACCGCCAGCGAGGTGAGTAGTTGGAATACCATCTGCCGATTTCGCAGGCCGCCAATCGCTTCAGAGAACATCTTCCATCCGGAAAGGCCAACCGCCACCGCAGTCAAAGAGAATAGAGCAGATTGGGAAAGTTGGTTGCCCAGCAGAAACACGATGCCAAGGATGACTATTGCTGGTATGGTCAAGACCAATCGCCACTGTCCTGAATTGAGGCGGTCTTGGGCTAGAAGGAGAAGGTTGGGGCTGTGACCTACCAATCGAGTCAATCCAGAGGATAACTCATCGCGTATCAGCGGGCTCGGATCTGGTAAGGTGATGAGGCGAACGCTCGCATCCTCAAATCTCACCCCGAGGACGCCAGGGACGTTGAGGAACTTCTTGCGAACATCAGAACGCGACACCGAATGATTCGAGGCCAAACCACTCGCAGTGATACCAACCACCTCATGCCAAGGCAGGTCAGGCTCGTGGCCGAGGCTTGCGAGGACACTTGAGACCCTCGAAATGTTGCCTGCTGATAAATCCAAATCTAATTCCACTGTTCCAGCGGTTGCTGAAACTACCACCGAAGTGACTCCGGGCAGTCTGTTCACCGCCTGAGTAGCCCGCATCGCACAGTCAGGACAGTCCATCCCTAGAATAGGCCAAGACATCCTGTGGATGCCAGCAGCGACGAATTCCATGTCGCCATCTTCTTCGTCTTCAAGTGGCTCTATGGGTTCCTTTTCTTCTGGAGCTTCCTCAATTGAGGGCTCAACAGCGTCTTCCCGCTTGGCAGGAGCCTCTTCCTTTGGCTTCAGTCGGTCTTTGACCGCATCAGTTGCCGCTGCAACTTCAGACACTAAATTGCGAGCGAATCCTTTGATTATTGATTTTGATTTGCCGGGAACTACATCATCGCTTGAGGTCGATTTATCCGGCTTTGGCTTCGACTTGCGAAAGGACAAACGCCGCTGCTTCGGTTTGGCTTCCTCAACTTCGGCAGCAGAATCATCATCTTCGATGAGCAAAAAATCCTCGTCGTCCTCTGCGAACATCGATACACGGCTGAAGCCACGTATGTTTGAACCTCACGCTGCTATGATGTGAGTGGACAGCCTGGTTTTCTGAATATTTACACTACTGATAAATCCAATTGAATAATCGATTTTTCTATTGGATTATTCACAGCCAAACAAGCGTCGGCACTCTGCGTCGATGAAATTGGTGCAGGGGACAGGATTTGAACCTGCGAAGCTATTAGCAGCAGATCTTGAGTCTGCCCCCTTTGGCCGCTCGGGAACCCCTGCGTTGTATTGCCATCGAGAGGGTGATTTTCATTCTTCCTCCAAAGCGGAATCGTCTATTACGTCGTCAGAAAGACCGGGGGGGATGGGTGGAGGGGTCTCTAGGTCCGGCTCATCGGGGAAAATAGATGGAGGCTCAGGCCAATCCTCCTCATCAGCTGTTTCATTGCCGTCAAATGGGCCTTCATCATCTGATTCAAGCTCATCATCATCCTCGTACTCATCATATTGATCTCTATTCATTGCAAGGATGGCCAAGCCGAATCCTAGAGCCATGCAGATGAGAATAAGCAGGCCCACACCAAAGGTACTCTCAACCAATTTGTCAATTACGCTGCTGCTGGCCCCTCGCTCATGAACACGTGGGACCGAAACCGTTTGCCATGTTTCTGTGTCCTCATTCAAAACCAGATACAACTGCAAATCGCCTTCTCGCCATGCTTCAATATCGAGCGCGAGAAGTATTGATTCACCCGATTCCAGAGTGATATTCATATCTCGCAGCCTGATGATTTCAACCGTTCCGCCACGCGATTCCTGTGCCCATAGACCTACTGAGATGTCACCGCGCAGATTGCCATCATTGGTGATGCGCACATCAATTTCTAGAATATCTCCAACTTCGGGTTTGTCGGGCCTTACCTGCACGTCTACAATCTGTGGTTGGAAGAACATTACCAACAGCGCTGGTGCGCGCGGTGCATATCTGGTACCAGAACCGATTAAGGGGTTCCCAGCAAGGTCTGCACCTTCAACCCAGACTAGCAGTTGGTCTTCTGCCTGCAAAACTTCAGGGCTAGCGGGAGTGAAGTCGACGTACTCTGAGTACACCCATGATCCATCGGACCATGCAGACAACCCAATTTCTTGTGACCCTTGCATGTTGACCAAATCAACACCCCACCGACTGTAGGTCCAATGCAAGGTCAATGGGTTGTCTCCCATACCACCTGCATCGAATACATTGAACGAAACCAGTTGATTTACAAGTGCATCAGATTGCAGAATCACAAGACTGGTCTGTTGGAATTCAAGATAGGGCGAGATGCTATCGATAGCAATCTCAAATTGCAGATTGGGTAAACTGATGTTGAGTGATTCAATTCCAGCCAAATTAGCTGACAACGTTGCTGTAGGGCCCGGCCAAATGTCCGCTGACATATCCTGAATCGTAGAGAATGAGCCATCGGACATGACTGCTGTATTGGTTACGGCCTCAGTTCCACCATCGATGCTAATCGATACCATTCCATCGAGAACAATGTCGATTGGCTCATCCAGGGAGCGATGATGTACGCTGGCATCGAGAGAAAACCGGTCACCCGGTTGAAGGTTCAGCATACCATCGAAAATCGACATCGCAGGCGCTGTGAGGTCTTCCGCATTATCGACAACCCACATCAAACGATGGTCGAGAGCCCAGCCAAGATGCTCAAGGTTCTCTGTGCCAAGAATCTGACGCACTCCTCCTTCGGTAATTACCAAATCAGGCACAATGGGCCCAACCTGCCAATCAACTGGAGCATCGAGTCCTACTGCGAAGTTCAGGGTGACGTGGTAAGCACCGTCTCCAAGATCCTCGACATGTGAGCCAAATGAAATCAGGTGACTGCCTGGAATTGCTATGAGTTGATTGGAGATAGGTTGCCAGACTAGAGTACCGGCAGGTTCCACATCCTCTCCAGCGATGTGGAGTCGGACTTCATCGATTGACCCCACTCCATTTTGGTCAATCAAAGTGAAGTCAAATCGATGTTTGATGGCTGAAAGCAGTGCAATGTCACCTTCCCTATCTAGGTCAAGAGATGCTAGTGAGACCTGTGTGGGATATTGGACATCGACTTGTATTGTCGCGATGTCATTGTCTTGGCCGGGGCCGCCACCTCCAACAAAAGGATGCCCGGCGAAGTCCGAGCCAGTCACATAACAGGATATTTCGTCACCTTCAATGCCAGAAGAAAATCCAGAGAAATCAATTCTGAGAGAGCCATGTGGAACACCACCGAGTACCTCACTGCGCTGCCCATACTCAAATGGATCAGCGATTCCATCTCCATCTAAATCATCGATGGAACGAATCCAGTGGTGTAGGGTGACGGTAGTACCCAACAACTCCTCATCTTGAACCTCAATCCACAAAGGTAACAATGTCTGAGGAGTGACCACATTTCCATCAGCCATCTGTCCACCAAAGGCGGTGTGAATCATCAGTGGCCCTAACGAAGGGGCGGTTGAATCGATATTTACCACGGTACTCATCAGATTACTGGTTGCATCCTCCACTCCAGTCGTGGACACGCCAAGCGGCCCAAGTTGCACAATAACCGGGCGCAGGGTGACATTGCTAGCATCCTCGGGCAAAGTAACCTCGGCCCGCCATAAGCCGTCATCCACATGTTCGGCATATGCTGCGAACTCTCCTTGTTCTGTCAATATCTGAATCGCTAATCGATATGAGTCCTCATCAGGATGGATGCCCTGTTGTCCTTCAAAGCGGATTCCGCCAGTGATTACCAACGTGCTTTCCGATTTGGCATAGAATGGATATCGTGCGTCCCACGTGTTGGAGAGGAGTCTACCAGTGTCATCACGCACCACCCAATTCCTTGCTTCAAGGTCATTCTCCATCGCCTGCACATTGCTTGCACCAATCTGCCCATGTGCGGGCCCAAGGGTGAATCCGTTGGATTCAACTGCTTCGGCGAGGACAAGTATTGTTGAAGTATCGTCAAAAGTCCACTGCGGCTGCAATACCCAGCGGACTCGAATAGTTCCATCATTCTGCAGCAAAACCTCGCTAAGCTCTGGCAGCAGGGTCAGTATGTCATCGCCTGAACGCTGGATGAATGTAGGTGAATCGTGAAGTGATTCGACACGCATTTCAATATGATGGCCGTTGGTGGATTCCATACGCAAATCCACCGCATCTAATTCGCTTGGACCAAGCAGATGTGTGTGGTCGGTCACCACGGTATAATTGCGCAGCGGAACCATTGTTCCAGTGGGAGTAGCATAAACCAAATTCTCAATTCGGCGGGCGTGTGTCAATCCACCATCAAGACTCACACTTCCATATTCAGCACTGAACTGAACGGGCAAATGCGCTATCCCATAGAGAACGGAACCTTCGCCAACATCAACCAGAGTCGCATTCATTGATTCACGCAACTCTTCGCCAAGTCCACTTACCGATTCGGTCAAATCGTATCGAATACATGTGAGATGGAATTGTGCTGTCAGTGCTGTAACTGAAGTTACCTCGATAGTCACATCAGCCCACTGTCGCTCAGGGAAAACCGCATCAGCAGTCCCTGAATTAGGCAAATTAGAGTGCCACAGATCGTACGACAGCACATCTGAACCATTGAGCGGAGTCGTGCTAGAAGTAATGTTGTGATTAGCAAGTTGTCCCAATATTGGGTGAGTGAAAATGAGACTGAGATTATCACCCGGAGATGAATAAGTCAATCCAATCCGAGTCGCTAGATGCACAGTATCCAGAGGCAGTCGAATAGTCAGGTTGGTACTCTCTCCGGGAGCAAACTCCTCGGATATGGTACGAGTGCTTGACCCATCGGGAAGGATGAACAATATTTGGTATCCAGCCGGCCCTTTGCCGTCTGATGTGGACCAAGCCCACTCCGCATCGCCATCCGCACCAACGTCGATACTAGCATCCGCTAGCGGAATCAGCCTTTGTGCCTGCAAACTCAGACGTGACGCCCAGCCACCTGCTTGCAGATGTATCTCAACTTCCACCGAGGTAGTGGGTGAGGCTAAACTCACAGTTCCACCTGTCACGGTACCCTGCCAAAGTATGGTTCCATCTACCGAGTCGGCGATGCTAATCCACAAGCCAGAGGAGTGACTATTCATCTCCAGTTCATCGAATAGATGACTGGATGAGAAAGTGATGCGCTTATGCAAGACCGAACTCAAACTTGGGTTGCTTGCATTTCCATCAAAGGAATAATCTAGACAAGGACCATGCCCGATGTGATCGAATCGCGGTGACCTAGATGCATCAGTCGTCGACATATCCAATTGTAACCTGAGTGCAGGATGCATGACTGAATCGACATTGACCAAATCATCGTTCGGCCATGTTCCGAGAACCTGTCCTGTAGAAGAATCTGTGAAGGTGCCACTCAATCCGAATGGGGCCAATTGACTGTTTACCGAGTAACAGATGTGGTCATAGCCAAATGGCCCCGGCAATATCTCTGGACTTATCCACGTCCCATTCGACTCAAACCAGTCGACTACGACGCCGACATCATCGATATACCAACCATCACCTTCAATCAAGTCATCAGAGAAGAAAGAAAAACGCAGCATGATGTTCTGACCACTGAGATGACTCACATCGGCCTCAACATGCTGCATCGACTTATTCGTTAAACAACCGCCCTTCTTTGTGTTGCCATCCCAGGCCCACATGCCATACAATGGTGATAGTGAGTTGTTCAGTTGCTGAGTCTCATAGAAGTCAGGAATGTTTGCACCAAACTGCTGCCACGTGGTGCCATTATCAGTTGAGACAAACAATACACCCGCATCCCAACCGGATTCGAGACAAATGAAGTGATCGAAAGAAAGTCTCGCGCTTGCGCCCTGTGGTATGGCCAATAGTGGAGAAATCAGATGGCTCCAAGTGTTGCGAGCATGGCGGTTATCGAGGACGATGCCTGCACCGGTGCTACCTGAGGTCCACTGAGTAGGTCCGTAACCGGCGCTGTTATTCACCTCTCCAAATGTCCAACCGGTTCCGTAGTATGTCTGCACAGTCCAGCCATCTGCGAGAAGCGGTGCACCCTCAAATCCCCAGTTCTCAATCCATGGACCATGGTTGCCAATGCTGTTGAGGTGCTGCCATTGGTCACTGGTTCCACCGAATATCTTCTGGTGAGTCGCATTCGCCTCGGTGGAGAAATTCTCAGACCATGTCGTCTGAGTAATTCCTTGATTGGTCAAGGTGATTGAAATGTCATCGATGAACACGCCTTCTGGTGGATTGAGCGAGCCTCCGAATCCAGTTCCCGGCATACTGTCGGTTTCAACGGCGAACCTCAGCAGAAGCGACCCATTGGCATTAGGTTGGAAATTAGAGGGAAAGGCGTGTGCTACTTCCTTCCATCCACTGGTCTCTTGCGTGTATGTCACTCCGCCGATGGTAATTCCATACAGACCGGGAATCCCTCCTACTGGTGAAACCCGATACCATGAGATGTTGTCATTTGAGATGTGGATGTCGTAATTATCCCAATATCCACCTTCCAAGTCAAAATCCACCCAGTAGCGCAGCATCCAAACTCCCGTTGTGCTGTTTCCGGGTGCAGGGTCAATTTGCACCGGAACGGTAAGCGCACCGTATGCATCCGCAGCGTACTCTCCATACAGATTGCCGTGGAACCAACAACCGGGAGGAGCCCCATCGTTGGCTATCTCGATGTTATCAACATGCCAACCGGGTCGGTTCACCGCACTTGTAGGGTCGGTCCATACCACGAAGCGGAACTGTAGTGAAGTCCCGGTTGATACATTCAATTGACTGAGATCGTATATCGCTCGCTGCCATCCAGAAGCACCATGCCCTCCGAAGGCTGGGAAAGAACCGGTCATTCCTGACGTTGAGTTGACCGTCGAGGTAGCAGGAGCACCGATAGGCACCGGTGCGGACACCGAAGTATTCCAGTCGTAGCCACCGGCCGGTTCTATCCATTGCCAACTCAAGCCACCATCAATACTCGCTTCCACCCAAGCACCACCGCTGCCTGTGCTGGTATTGGTCGCGGGCAGGTGCACCCAATGGTCGAATTCCAGCCTCCACTCATTCACCACACCGGGAATCGGGTACTGTTGACTGGTCAGCCATGCATGGGTTCCTGCGGGAACTGGGTCCTCAGGGAGAGTTGCAGCGATGAGAGTCCCATTGGTTGCTAGTGAAGGTGCAATACCGCCGGCCATCAGCCGACCTGTCGCATTCCAGGTCATTGGAGTGGACATCACCCCTGGTTCAGATATTCGCCAGATATTGGCGGCGTTTCCATTCGGGCCACCGGGAGTGAACTTCTGGAATCGCTTGGTTAGGAATTCAAGATCATCGATTCTACCAACTGTGTGGTTTACTGCAAGCGACAATTCTCCATTGAATACATTGGAACTACTGCCATTGAACACACCTGCGCTGAAGTTGCTGACAGCATCATCAGCTCGCCAATGAGTCCCATTACCAGAGGGAACCAGTCCATCCGTGCTCACATCGAGCCAGCCGTCGAGAATCGTCGAGTTGGCTGGAACCTCAAAACCGTCAAAGGTCAGATTTGTCACTGTTCCATTCACCGTACTAGGGTCTTGCCAAGCGATAGTAGGCTCAGGTGGCCCGACATATTGCCCGGTGTCTGCTATGGCGAGTGGGGCAAGGCTGGCCGCCAACATGACGATGGTCAGAATCAGCGAGGAACCCGAGGAATTAGATGTCGAAGACCGGATTCTCGGGATGGACACATACGACATGGCTCCGCCTCCTGCAAATCTCCACCGCTTCATTCCGGTTTGAACACGCCGGCCCTACGTTTCAGCGCCCGCAGGGCGACTTTGATTCTGAATTGTTCATATGCCGTCCCACACCACGGCTGATGGGCGGCAGTGATGGCGAGCAGTATGAGAGGCGGTGCAGAACGGCTTGAGGGCCCGCAACTCGCCGCTATTGAACGCCAATTATACGCCCTTGTGCGACAACAGGCAAAGCGGCGCGTACCAATCGAATTACCACACCTAGATTTCTGGAATACGGTCAGTCAATTGCTACAACACGTAGAGATGGAACTCGCAGAAGTCGGCCGCACTGAAGGATGGTCTGTCAGGGCGCAGACATTATCCAGACGCCAAGCAAACTTGCGCAAGACCGTCGCTGACCTGACCCAACATCGACTAAATGCGTTCATGAACCACGCTGGAGCCTCTGAGTTGGCCAGTACGCCATTCGGCGATGCTAATCCCGATATCAGTGCCATGTTGAAGGCGATTGACTGGACAAGGCACGACCCCTCCGAGAGAGCCTTCCATGCCGGAGTGAGTGAACTGATTGAGCAGTACAAGCAGAATGTCTCGTGGAAGGCTCTGCAACAAGGTGTGGTCGAGGACAACGTCGCTGTTACAAGAACCCCCGCCGGTCAAGGTCAATTGGATTCATTCGTCAGCGAAGGCACTCTCACTGAGGCATCACCACCTCCCATAGAGGAGAGTAACCTTGAGGAGAGTGATGACTGGGATGCTGAAGCTATCGACGAAGAGGAACGCGCCATGGCGGTCGAAGGCTATCCGGAAATGATGGAGAAGGCCAACGAGCAAACTGCTCCGGATAAATCTGAACCCAGCGAGGAGCCCGCAGAATCAACCGAGGCAATCGACGAGCAGGTTGAGGCGGGTGAAGAGGCAGACCACGGCATGATGCGAATCATGATTCTCAAGGACCTAGATGAACCTCTGATTGACGAGGCGGGAGATGAAATCGAACTGCTTGAAGGCGATGTGCACAACTGCGAGGCATCGTTTGCTGAGTCGCTAATCGCCGCCGGGATAGCTGAGGCGGCACCACAGTGAACTCACGCGACGTTGCGCAGACTGAGTTCAATAGTAACGGTGTCCGGAATCGGGATACGCAGAACCTGACGTAGGGCTGTCTCATCCTTTGCCGTATTAGTGACCAATTCAAGCAAACGCTTGTGGATACGCATTTCCCAATGGTCCCAAGTCTCACAGCCTTCACCATCAGGTGCTTTGCGGCAAGGGACAACCAAGCGACGAGTCGGTAGAGGAATCGGACCACGCAACTTAACGCCGGTAGTCGTGGATATGCCCTTGATTCTCTTGCAGACCTCGTCAATATCGATATGGTTCTCGCCGGTCAACTTGATTGTGGTGACGACTGGCATCTGTTATCCCTCGTCGTCTGCATGTTTGGTATGAGCTTATGCTCACTTCTTCTCAATCTTCATGCAGACGCCGGCGGCGACAGTCTTGCCCATGTCACGGATAGCGAAGCGGGACAACTCAGGGAAGACGTCCATCTGCTCGATTGCCATCGGCTTGGTAGGCTGGAAGCGAACCAGACATGCATCTCCGGTGACGAGGAAGGCAGGGTTTGCCTCCTTCTGACCACCCTTCTGCTTCTCCAGTAGTTCGACGAAGCGGACTGCGACCTGTGAGGTGTGGGCGTGGAACACCGGGGTGTAACCAGCCGCGACAGCCTTGGGGATGTCCATCAACTGAATCTGTCCAACGAATGTCTCGTCGTGGCGGACGAAGTTAGGCTCGTTGTCGGTGTAACCGGCAATGTCGCCACGGCGGATGTCCTGAGCAGACAATCCACGGACGTTGAATCCGACGTTGTCACCGGGCTCTGCCTTGTCGACGACGGTGTGGTGCATCTCGATGCTCTTGACCTCAGCGCTTTGCTGGCTGGGGTTGAACATGACAGTCTTGCCAGAGTGCAGGATACCAGTCTCGATCTTGCCGACCGGAACGGTACCGATTCCGCTGATTTTGTACACATCCTGAATCGGAAGGCGTAGTGGGCGGTCGGTAGGCTTCGGAGGCATCTCGATGGCGTCAATCGCTTCGAATAGAGTCGGGCCACTGTACCATCCAAGGGCGTCGCTCTTGTTGTAGACGTTATCGCCCTTGAAAGCGGAACACGGAATCATCGGAATGTCTGTGATGTTGAATCCAGCCATCTTCAGCAGGCCTCCAACTTCCTCACAAACCTCGTTATAGCGAGACTCGGAGAAGTCAACTCCAGCAATATCCATCTTGTTGATGTTCACGATGAGTTGCTTGACGCCGAGAACGCGAGCCAAGAATGCGTGCTCCTTGGTCTGTGCGTTCACACCGTCGTCTGCAGCTACGCAGAGAACAGCGGCATCAGCTTGGCTGGTGCCGGTAATCATGTTCTTGACGAAGTCGCGGTGACCGGGTGCGTCGATGATAGTGAAGTAGTAATTCGGAGTGAAGAACTCCTTGTGTGCGACGTCGATGGTAATTCCACGCTCGCGCTCTTCCTTCAGTCCATCCATCACGTATGCGAGGCCGAATCCGGCCTTGCCGTGCTCGGCGGCCAACTTCTCGTTACCGTCGATAACGTGCTGTTCGATATGTCCCGTGTCGAGAAGTAAACGACCGACTGTCGTCGACTTTCCATGGTCTACGTGTCCTACGAACACGATGTTCAAATGCGGCTTGCTCTTGTCTTCCCACTGCGCTCCCATATCGGTTCACTCCATTGAGGCGACCCGGCGACCGTCCGCCCATATATCAACGCATCTATCGGTAATGAGCCCCCCCGTAGGGGGAAATTGAGTTTAGTCTCCGCCGAATCACTTGTAAATCAATTCGATAGCGAACTCTTTGACGAGAGTGTCGTGGTGTTCCTCGTTGACAAGGTCCACAGTCCAATCACCAGAGAGGAAATTGCGGAATTGACTTGTTGAAATCTGCATCCAAAGACAGCGGTCATCCTCATCACAGTCACCGTATACTTGGTCGTCATCACCGACTGCAGAGGTATTGCCGACCTCCTCATCAGTGTGGTTGTAGCCATACATGTCCAACCGATTTTCCGGCGCATTCGGTATGGCCCAGTCGTCATCCTCAACTGGATAGATGATTTTCACCCTCACGTATCGAATGGTGTTTTTCTGGTCTTGGTCATAAACCACTGGGTAGGCAAAGGTCATCTTCGCCGCAGTGGTCTGGTTTGCATCTATGGTAAACTCAGCCCAAACACCACGGTAGTTGACATAGACCAGCAACTCGTCGGTATGCTCAAATCCGTTGTTATCTCGAATGTTGAGGCTAATTTTGTATTCGCCAGGAGGCACATTGGTCCAATCGATGGTCTCTCCGGTTAGGTCCACATCGTTAGCAGGGTCACCATCTGAATCTGAATCGGTGTAGATGTCTGTGTCCCACTCGTAGTCAACCAGATAAGAAGCCGAATCGCCAGCACTGGAGCCTGAGGCGTCAAGGCTGACAGTAGCGGTCATGTCCACGGAATCATCACTGGTTTCGAGGTCCTCTTCGCAAAGCCATACGAGAATGTGAGTGCCGGCAGCGGCTTCCTCACCCATGCAATCGTCGTCCTTGTAGTGGGTGATGTCAGCGGTTGGCATCATCGCGCCGGCAGGCGCAACGATGATTTCTATGGTTTTCGTCTGCTGATAATCACCATCGCTGACGCGCAGTTCGGCATCGAATGTGCCAGAGGATGTATAGGAATGTGTCACTGTCAGTCCTGTGCCGGTATTCCCATCGCCAAAATCCCAATTATAGGTCAAAGCATCGCCATCTGGGTCTGATGAGCCTACAGCACTGAAGATGAGTGAATCACCGACGAAAACAGTGCCAGTGGGCGTTACAGACATGGCCACGGTAGGGGACCTATTGCTGGAGAATGACTGCAAACAGCCTGCACCAGCAGTAGCCAGCAACAGGACGGACAGGAGCAGCGCAATTGCAGTACGCATCGGTATGGAGGGCGTGCTAGTCCGCCATGAACCATTCGCTGACTCGTACCCCTCGATTACCAATCTGAAAACAATGAAGATTGACGGTTTCCCTGCAATAGGTCATCTTCACTCCATCCGAATGCCTCAGTAATCCTCCCCATCGCACGCGCAAGGCGTGCGGCATAGAATGACCTGTCGGGGAGTGGAGGGTCCTCACCGGTCTCTGAAACCAGATATGGCTCCACATCCATTGGGCTCTGACTGGAATTAGTCACGATATAGGAGACCTTCATCCCCGGAGTGAAAGCAAAGCCTCGCTCGATTCGTTTACGCGCGGCGCGCACAAAGGGCAGACCATTCGGGTTGCTGTAGACTGAGGAAAAATCCACGCTGCCGTCAGGCAGTACCTTTCCCTTGCAGGAACGACTGATGACCAAATCAGCAGCCTCGGCCTCTCCTGCCTTCACTTTGCGAATCAAATCGACGACATATTTGGTCGCCTTATCGGATTCACCGTCAAGAATCAACTCAAACACGTCCATCATCGTCTTGGTGAGCAGGTCAAATGAGTCGGTGCGCCTCACTTCGTAGCCACGAATCAGTAATTCTGGCTCTGGAAGTACCACACGGCCAACGTAACGCTTCTTTGCGCCGTGACTGAAAAACACGGCAAGTCCTTTCTCAAACTCAAGTTCAGCGCCCTCCACGCTGAAACGTTCGGCCAGACTCTCACCGAACTCACCAAGCCGCGTCACAGCAGCATCCCACTTCTCACAATCCTCCTTTGATGCAGATTCACCATCGGCACGCGGGTCCTTTGTCGGACTGCCTTCGCTGACTTGGACGCTGACAAATATCGAATCAGTGTCGGAGTATACCACTTGGTGGCCTTCTTCCTCCAATGACCGGATGATGGCCTTGATGTTGGCGCGGGCCCACGCTGTGATGGCCGAGCCAAGGTCAGCGTGGGTGAAACGGTAGAACGAGGAGGCGAAGACACCGTAGAATGAATTCATCAGAATTTTCACAGCGAATTGCATCTGGTCGTGGAAGTGAGCCAAAGCAGCATCATCAGCCAACTTTGCCTCTTTCATGCCCAATTTGTGAATATCTCTCTGCTCCATCAAAGAGACCAGCAATCGAGGCACCAGACCCTCTCGTACCTGCTTGTCCACAAAACGCGCGCCCGTGGGAGCTTCGTTGATGAGATTCGCATCTTCAGGAGCATCACCCCGCGCGTCCTCGATGCGAGTCGTGTAGCAGATGTTGTTGGCGATCATTATCGAGGGGTACATCGACTTGAAATCGAGAACTGCAACCCATGGATGGGTTCCAGCCTCCACTTCGTGAACATAACCGCCGGTAATCGCATCCGAACGCGGACCGCGACGAGTCATCGGAACAGCGACATTCTCCCGGTCGGCCTGCCTGATTGCCAGACTATCCAACCATTGTGAAGTAGTACCAGAAATTGCAGTATCCAACGGAACCTTCGCTACTGCGGCCAATGCCTCCTTGCGAGCGGTTGCAGAAATAGCGTCGAGTATTTCGATGGGGAGCAGTGAGTCACGAGCGCAATATTCCAGAACAACGTCAGGGCGGGCAGCCCATTCCTCATCCATTTTGCTTGCGTCAACATCCATTTTTCGTAACTCTTCTCGGTCTGGAAACAATAGTTCGGAAACAAAACGCAATGTCTCACGCTTGGGCCGCAAGGTCATCCTCGCCTGCCACCACGCATCCATGATGCAGCGACCACGCAGGTTCCACTTCCGATTCTGTCGACGGAAGGCGAGCAATGGTGCACCTCGATTACGGGTCCACTCCACCTCCTTCTCTGTGTAAGGAACACGTCCCCATCCAGCCAATTCTGCGCGGTCGAGTGGTGCGCCGCTTCTGCTCATATTCTTGGCGCGGGAATCTATCTTGGGCAGGTCAAAATTGTCAATATTGTAGCCAGTGATGATATCCGGGTCTGATTCTCGTACGAGGCGGGTGAGTCCAGCCATTATCTCGCGCTCCTTGCCTTGGAATGTGTGGGTGGAACGCCGCTCTTCCTCGGGCGCTGCTGGCCTGTCGATAACCGCCGCAGCGCACAGAATTGTGCCATGTTCGATACTGGTCTCAAGGTCGAATGAGAAAGTCACCAAAGGTGCCGCAAAGGCTTCCACTGCTGATAGCGCAGCCATATCGCAAACTGCAACCACATCGACCGGATACAGGCCGCGACCACCGGCCTCTCGGATTCGACTCGCGCCATCTGCCCGGGCATCCTCTCCTTTCCTATCATCGGGTAATGAATCGAGCAGGGCGGTTGGCGCACGTCCACCTGCCCACAGCACCTCGGCATCATAGGAAATGTGCGGGCCGAGGTCACAGTCGAGCAATAGTCGCTGGAAAAACATGATGTCAGCGCTCGACAACTCCCATTCGGCTTCCAATTTATTGCGCACCTTCGGAACGTCGTAGGGTTGGCCGACCTCGACCTTCCAATGCGGTTTATCTCCGAGTTCTGTGAATTTGTCAACCGGGTCATGTATTCTCGTGACTTCCCTGATGCTGGTCACCGCGGCAAGACGCTCCTCGATATCAGCAGGCAGTGCATGCGATTTTCCGGGCAGGGATATCTCAAGGAAAGGGCGTAGACCACTGACCAACAATAGCACTGAGTGGCCTTCACGCGCACGACACCACAGTTCAACCAGAGTGCGCTCATCCTTCACGCCACGATGTTTCAGCGAGTCAGCAGAGACGATGCATACCTGCTCAGACCAATTCATCAGCGACCCTCGCAACCAGCGTTGGTGTCGGGTGTCCATCAACCCTGTGGCTGCAATCTGTCAGAACCGGCTCAAGGTGCTCTATACGGCGCAACCGTTGTTTACCGCCCCCGCTGTTGCCGTGCCGACAGCGCAGCGCGCATGTCGAAAACGGGGGTGAGAGCGGTGAGCGATGAGATGGGAATCGATTGGGATGCTCTGACCTTTTCTTTCACGCCAACCGACGTGATGTATGTCGCCGAGTGCAAACTTGGAGAGGAATGGCAGGAGGGCGAGATGAAGCCATTCGCTGATGTGACAATCTCACCAGCGGCTGGAGTGCTGAACTACGGCCAGGGACTGTTTGAGGGAATGAAAGCACAACGCAGCGTCAACGGCGGCATCGTCCTATTTCGTCCGGAACACAACTCCGCTCGAATGAACACCGGCGCAGATAGACTGGGTATGCCGACAGTCTCAGAGGAAATGTTCCTCGATGCGGTGGAAAGAGCCGTCGCGGCCAACGCTCGCTGGGTACCACCGACCGGCAAAGGTGCGCTGTACATTCGCCCTGTATTGTGGGGAACGGGGGCTATCCTTGGGGTGGCTCCCTCACCATCGTACACCTTCATTGTCTATGTGTGCCCAGTTGGACCCTACTTCAAGGGAGGAATGCATCCAATCTCTCTCAAAGTCTCTGATGACTACCACCGGGCTGCGCCCGGTGGCTCAGGCTCAGTCAAGGCCATCGGCAACTATGCGCCAGGAATGATGCCAAGCAAGAACGCCAAGAAAGAGGGATTCGCGGAAATCATCTATCTGGATGCGGTTGAACATCGCTATATCGAGGAGGTAGGAGCGGCCAACTTCTTCTGCGTCAAAGACGGAGTCATCTACACCCCTGAACTGACCGGAACCATCCTGCCGGGAATCACCCGCCTTTCAATCATCGAATTAGCCAGACATCGAGGTTACGAGGTCATCGAGGAGAAGGTGGAGATTGAGTTCGTATTAACTGCCGACGAATGCTTCTGTGCAGGAACCGCAGCAGTCATCTCACCGATTGGAGCCATCTGTCAGGGTGACATCTGCACGATGTATTGCAACAACGAGGTCGGGCCGGTGACCAATGAGTTGTACGATGCACTGACCTCAATTCAGACTCAAGGAGCGGCTGATATCTTCGGATGGGTGCGTGCAGTTCCATTACCAGAAATTGATGCTGAGTAATTTCAGGTCACATTTCTGCGCCACACCTTTCATCCCTCATTCGTTGATAGAATGAAATTATCCCACATAATGACGAAAGCACGTCCTTCAGGTAATTGAGAAAGCACGTCCCCACTAGTGTACAACTTCATCATATTCAAATTATCAAATCCACCCGGAGTGGTATCCTCTGGATGATGGGTCCAGTTCTGCACATCAAAAAGCACATTCGCGCCCATTTTCACGAAGACCTGCCCGTGCTCCGCATCACCTTCGATTACCCCGACCTGTAACGTGAACCAGGTGTGGATTGGCACTGGAGCATCGGATATCTCTGTCCAAACATCATCCCACAACAGGGAAGTCGTATTCTGAGTCTGCCCATGTAACGCCCACGAAAGGGGTGTGTTTGGCGCGGCATCCTCCTTGTGGATGGCGAGGGTGATGCGGAAGGCATGCTCAGTCTGTGCCTTGTCATTCCAGAACTCGGCGATAGTCATCCAAGTGAGGCGGCCATCTGCTGGAGATATCAGTTCGAAAGCATCGGTCAGGTTCACATCGACGCTGTAGGCAAACTCAGTCAGGTTCACGTTATTCGTCAACGATACCGATACGCGGCCTTTCTCACCATTATTCACATTGGCTTCTGAAAGACGAAACTCGAGTACATGGCCTCCTTGATACTCAATGATATTCGCGCTGCGCTGACTCGCGTCTCCGCCCTCATAGAAAATGCGGAAGTTTCCGAATGAGCCGTTGTCCTCAAGATCGGATTCCCAATCAAGACCGTCGGAGCCTACGATATCCGCGAAATTCTCATTCACATCTATGATCGATACAGTTGGCTCAAAACCGGAGGAGAATACGTGTGCTGTCGGTTCAGATGGAGGGGTATCTTGACCATTCTCAAGGCACCCCGCGGACAGCAGGAGAAGGGCGACGGCCAGCCCGAAGAGTGCTCGCATGGCCTCCCACTAATGGGGCGCTCTATCAAACGATGGTGATGCTGAATGTCAAATCTTCGAGCATTCCCCACCCTATGCTCGGGGTCACTTGCGGCGCTTACGACGCTCGCTCGGTTTGCGACCTTTGGCAGATTTGAACGCCTTACGCTGGCTGCGACCGCGCTTATCACCGGTCTTCGGCCCGCTGGCCTTGGCTACCTTGTCCTGCAACTTCGCGCCCTTCTTCTGACCTCGCCAGGCCACTCCAATCTCGCGAAGCACGCCTTCCTTTGAGGATGCACCAGTTGCGGCCAACGCATCAGCGATGGAAACCCAGAGCCGACCTTCCTTTGACCGTGGGCGTGAGGGATGAGATGCATCCTCGTCACGCTTCATCTTCTTGATGCCCGTGCTACGCGCAGCATAGGCCAGACCATCGAGGGTGGGATTGGCTACTGAAGCCTCTACTGGAACCCTGCGACCGCTGCGGCGACTGCGCTTGCTGTCGAAGTATCCCGGCCAGATGATTAGTCGTTCTCGCTGCTCGGCCATAGTTGAGCCTCCACTTGGGCTCCATACTCGTCTGCTTCAAGGCTTGCGCCAGAATCACTCGTCTAGCAAGACGCCGTTGAGTGCTCCATGACTACCCGGACGTGAGGTGATTCGGACTTGGCCCATTTCAGTTTCAACAATCGCTCCCTTGGTCACGATGTTGCGTCGAACATAATTGGGGTCAGCTGGGTTCTCAAGAACACTGGTGATACCGGTCTGAGATACCTTGCCTGTCTCTGAGTCAGCCACATTGACCACATTGTCGCGCAGTGCTCGCACCGTCTGGGAACCGCTGCGCTTACGGTACACCTTGCGATTGGGCTCACCGATAGTCGTGAACTGCTTCTCAGCTGCAATCTCGGTTCTGCGCTTGCCGCGATAGCGATTCGGACGCTTGAGCCGACCGCCGGTCGGTTTGCGACGTGAGATTCCATGCCAGTGAGCCATATACATCCCCTTGGGATGCGGCCGACCTGCTCCCCTTATTTCAAGACCACGTTGATTGACCGGACTGCATCCGGTGGGTAAATAGCCACGACTAGGCCCGCTCGGAGCGGTAACGCCCATGATGGAATTCAGCATGTCTTTGCCTGACGAGCCCGGTCAGTTGGCCAGAGTTAGCCGCGCACTATCAGAAGCCGAGGTGAATATCCTCACGCTTTGCGCGATTGGAAGAGCAGCACCAAACGTCGCTGTTGTCACAGAACATGTGATTGAAACCCGCCTTTGTCTGGACAAACTCGGAATCGAGTACACCGTCAATGAATTGCTCACACTGGTGATGCCAGACCGCCCCGGCTCGCTTGCTGATTTCGCTGACCGTTTGAGCAATGCAGGTGTGAATATCACCTCAATCTACGTGCTTTCACGCTTCCGGGGCGACACTGAACTCGCATTCTCAGTCGATGATGTGGACAAGGCACGTGCCACCCTCAACCTACACGAAGCAGTTCCACCGTGATTATGGAACGCGCAAAGTCAAGTCGATCTCACTGATTGGCTCTCCATCGGGGTCGAGCAATCTCGCTTCGACTCGGTCTCCATCAACTAATGCGCCGACGCCTACCGGTGTACCGCAGAATAGCAGGTCTCCGGCCTCAAGTGGTGCCCATTGCTCAAGACTCTCAAGCAGGTCAACAACTGAAAACAGGCAGTCGGAGAGTACTGCCTCCTGCCGTGGCGCACCGTTGACGGCCAATTCCAATCGATGGCTCTCCAAACCGACCGGTATCGCAACGAATCCGCCAACAATAGCACTGTTGCGGAATCCCTTAGACTGAGTCCACGGCCAACCCTCGCTCTTGGCTTCGGCTTGGATTTCCCGCTCGGTCAGGTCAATTCCGATGGCCACACTCTCTGGAATCATCACTCCGTCTCCAGCACGGGTCAGCCTCACCACCAATTCCACCTCGTGATGGATGAGATTCAATCCCGGTGGCAGGTCCAGTTCACAGCCCACCGGGGGGTGAGCCTGTGCCGACCATGGTTTGAGGAAGAATTTGGGGTCTGGCAACAGGTCGTGGTCCATCTCCACAGCGTGGTCAGCGAAGGTACGAAATGCACACCAGATGCTCGGCATGGCTCGGCGAGTGCGCTTCCACCCATCAATCCGGCGGAGAGTGTGCGTAGCATGAAGAACGGCCGGCACCGAGACCATTACGTGCCGAAGGACTGGAAGTTGAAGCAGCGCAAGCCGGTGCGCCACAAGCACATCAAAGGCCTTGTCGAAAGGCTGACTTCTCCCCTTGACCTCAATGTGGACATCTCCAATGCATTTATTGAAACCGCGAAATTTGGACCCTGGAATCTACTGCTGGTCGACAAGTCGCCTGTAGCGATGGAAGTCGCCCGCCCTGAAGGTGTGCCTGAAGATGCGGGTGAGGTCGGAGAAGTGGTGGCATTCCCCACCCTGCGCGGGATGCTGAAGTGGAACCCTGCTCGCAAATGGTGCGATGTTGACCATGGGGCAATTCCCTTCCTGATGAACGGGGCTGATTGTATGGCTGCGGGCATCCATGCAGCATGCGACAGCATCCAAGCAGGTGACCTGATTTGGATTCGCGACCAGCAACATGGCAAACCGCTGGCGATTGGTTGGGCTGTGTTGGATTCTGCCGAGATGATTGCATCAATGAAGGGCAAGGCGGTGAAGGCGTTGCACTACATCGGCGACGAGTTGTGGGGACTCGAACTCTAATCGCGTCGTGAACGGAACAACACGACAACCAACCCTATCAGCAAACTGAAAACTCTCAGGCTGTTCGCTGCCTCATCCACACTGTGTACCTTCACTGTCTGGTCAAAACGGATGCCATCTGTCTTGAATGTCTTTAGCCGATAGGTCCCGGGTTTGAGATCCCAAATGTCGCCGCAATCCTCGCTCGCATCGCCTCCTTCTAACTCCTCAATTACATGATTATCATCAAGAAGATACCACTCAACGTTTGGATTGCCGGTAGAGACTGTAGCCTGACATTCAAAGGTGACTTTCACCCTACCTCTGCTATCTGTTTGGCCGAGGAAAGATGAGACGGTGAACTCAACCTCCTCGTCAATGGGTGAATCAGAAGAGTTCAGGTTCTTTGCAATAGGAAACATCGCTGCTATCTGTATGATTATCAGCAGAACGATGCTGATGACTGCCATCTCAATCAACATACGACGGCCATCTACCTCCATGTTTACGCCTCAACTGCCAAGCGTTTGAATCAACCGATTGGCATTGTGGGCAGTTGTCCCGAGCATTCTTCAATGAACGGCAGTAAGCAGTCTCCATGCGAAGCATGCGCGCACTCGCCTACCTCCTCACGCTGCTCATGCTGAGTCCGTTTGCAGCGGCTGCGGCTAATCCGGGCGTCAACATGAGCATTGATGTC
>CAUZSM010000009.1:0-29087 GCA_963582685.1 Candidatus Thalassarchaeaceae archaeon
CCCGAACCCACAGTCCCAGACGCCATGCCAGACCCCGCTCTAACCTTCTCAATCGGTGCGGCGTTGCGTGCAGGCAGAACTGAGGTGGCGGCTCCGGGAACCCCACCAATGGACTTCGGCAAAATCACTGCTCTTTCCGATTCCGAAATCGCAGTGGTCGAGGCAGGAACTGGCAGGGAGATTTCCCCTTCCGACGCGGCATTGCAGGCATATCTGCAGGTAGGAAGGCCGCGTCTCTCGCAGATATTCAATGAATTGAATCGGTGCGGAATTTTGGCGGTAAGAAAACAGGGCAGAACTCGTTTATTCCGCATATCAGATGCAGCACGTGCCTACTTGACAGGCAACAATTTGGAGGGGTGAGCATGGAGGAAGGCTGGGCTATTCAATGGAGTCATCAGGTCGAGGGCCGTATTGGCGCACTCTGTTGTATTGATGAGAATAGCATCATCGCCTGCGGTGCCCTCGTGCGGATGTTGGGTGAAGATGGAGATTTCATCTGGAAGCGAGAATTCTCCTTCGATGTGTATAGGATAGCAACTGACGGCACAAATCTGGCTGTGCTTTCAGGAACTGGTTTCTTCCTGCTTGACCTAGCAACCGGGGAGCTTCTTGGCGAAGGTCGAGCGATTGCTGGAGGATTCCGAGATGTAATTTCACGCCCCGGTGGAGGTTGGATTCTCGCCGATAGGGGCGACCACATTCACATCTTCAATCGACTCGGGCGCGGCATCAAGCGACTGCGCCCAGGTCCATTGCTGCGAATGGTAGGCTGGGTCGACCGTGAGTTGTTGTTGGCACTGGATGGTGACAGCAGACTTCGCGCCCTGCGTTTTTCTGGTGATCTAGCAATGCGGGCAATTGAGGATGTCCGCTGGGCATGGGTCAGTAGATTAGAGGCCGGCAGAATGCTGGTTCAGGCGGCTGATGGCTCGATATCTGAGGGCATTCCTAACCCATTCGGATGGGACCGTCTCGACCGTATCTCCGACGAAGGCCTAGTGCCGCTTGACGCATCTTGGACTGGTGAGGGTTGGTGGATGCTAGAGATGTCTGGAGATTTGGTTCAATTACCGAGTGGTGAAGGTTCCGAGCGCCATCCTGCTGGCAGTATTCTAACTTCAAACGGAGTGGACCGAATGTTGACTGCTACCGGAGACGGACTGATTCGGCTATGGGTCGCTCCGCATCTGGCGAGCAGGCGTAGGCTGCTTTTGGAGAAGATAGCAGCAGGAGAATTGCGTCGTTTGGATTGGCGGCAGCGCGAATCCATCTTCGAGGCTGCTAGAGACGCTGAGGATGCTGGAATGCTGTCCCGCGCCATCGAACTCTACGAATCGCTTGGAAGACAGGAAGACGTTCGCCGTCTGCTGGCTCGCCGGGAGGCCTGAGCATGAGTGGTACTGAGGTCACCCGCGACCTCATCGACAAATATCTGGCACTAACTCAGGCGGCTCGCGAGAAGTCAACCCCTGTTGTCACTGATGATAGTGAAGATGCTGAGCGTCTTTCGACCATGTTGAAGATGGCTGATTCCTACTCATCCGATGCCAAATGGTTCGCAGAACAAGGTGACCTCGTGCGCGCTTTCGGAGCCATCAACTACGCCCACGCATGGATCGATGCTGCAGTCAAAATAGGACTGTTAGACGGTCACGGCGATGACGAATTATTCACTCTGCCGTAATCAGACCCTTGTTCGAAGGTTAGCGGTCGCTTCTTCTATGCGGGCAAGGCTCCCTTCCAAGGTGTTCAATTCATGTCTGGCATCCAGAATGAATGGGTGAACTGCATCGGCTAGACCCCCGACCAGACGATATGTGTGACGAGGGCGGCCACGGCCGCCAGTTTTCTCTGGTTTTATCTGAACAGTTTCCATTTCTATCAGCGAGCGCATGGCAATACTGACCTCAGGCTGCCTCAACCTGCAACTATCCTGCAAAATCGTGCTGTCCATCCAGTCACCCTTGGACAAACAAAGTAGGATTCGAGCGACATTGGGTGGTGCTCCAATTCGAGTGAGCGAATCACAGAGGACAAGGTCTCGGGCTGTGAGCGCAGATGCGCTCGCTGCCTCGCCCGCCGGAAAAGTACTCACCATCAAGAGAACAGTCAGTTCTGCAGAATATGAGAGTTGCGCCGAACAATATCAGAGTTCTCAACCAATTATTCGACTAGACGAAGATTGTTGAGTCCCGACACTTCGATGTATGGAATGTTCCTCTCACTCAGTCGCTGCTTCAATCTCTTGTCGACAGTGAGGACCGGCCATCCCTCTGCATGCGCGATATTGAGAATCTCATCATCGGTGTGTGAATTCCCACCCGCACCTACCACGACTTCCGCCCGCTGCCGCAGCAGATTCAGTAGCAAACCTCTGCCGTGGGATTCCTGGACTCTGTCCAGTTCCTCTAGAATATGGTCTGTGACCTTGAGGTCGATTGGGCCTACAGAATCAGCCAGAGCGATATCGATGTTGATACCTGCCTCGACCACTGCGACCCAGCCACATGCGTCTACAATGACGCCGCTCATGCACTCACCCTGTAATCACACCGTGGCCGATGAGGCGCCAGCGTGAGCCAACTCTGCGAGATAGAGTGATTCTGCTGCCAGCCGGAGCACAGATGGGAAGACGCAGACTCAAGGTGGCTGCCTTGCCCTTGACTGCACTGACCACGCCGACGCTGGTTGCCGTTGCCGAGTTTATCATCAGCATCTCGTTAGGCTGCAGGGGTCGGACATTTTCCCGCTCTTCTTCTCCGCTAGCGACCATTTTGTTCAGCAGATTCAGTTCAAGATCGAGATTATCCCAGATTGGCGGGAGTTCATTCTCTCTCGCCATTACCTGTCCACTAAGATTGTCGGACTTGGTATGAACTGGGTCCAAAGGAGTTGCAATACCGCATAGTCCGCCAGCGTGAATGTTCTGCAAGTCGAGTCCTCCACCCTGAATGCTGGTGATGGTGGTGTTGATTGGTTCCCAGCGGGTTTTGTTGCCTTCTTCGATTTTTCGTCCCGGAGCGATGACCACGCTATCCCCGTTACTGAAAGTTCCTTTGACGACTGAGCCACCGATGATTCCTCCCTTCAACTTCTCAGGACGAGCACCCGGTCGGTTGATGTCGAATGAGCGAGCCACATACATCAGCCCGTCATCCTTTGCATTGTGGTCCGGCGATGGAATGGTATCCTCGATTGCTTCGATGAGAATATCCAGATTCACATCGTGATGAGCACTCACTGGGATGATAGGCGCGCTTTCCGCGATTGTACCATTGAGGAAATCCTTGATTTCGTTGTATGATTCAATCGCTCGCTCCCTGCTGACCAAGTCAACCTTGTTCTGGACAACGACCACTTTGTCAATGCCGGCAATCTCCAGAGCCATCAGATGTTCGCGAGTTTGCGACTGTGGGCACTTCTCGTTCGCTGCAATTAGCAGAAGTGCACCATCCATGATACTAGAACCAGAAATCATCACTGCCATCAGGGTCTCGTGACCGGGCGCATCGACGAAGGAGACGACACGCATCAATTCCTTCGCGACGTCATCCTTGCCATCGGGGCGCTTGCCAGTAGCATAGCACACTCCTTTCTTGGTTTGGTAGAATGCGGTATCTGCGTAGCCGAGTTTGATACTGATACCGCGCTTCCTCTCCTCGGAGTGGGTATCGGTCCAAGTTCCAGAAAGAGCTTGAGTCAGCGTCGTCTTTCCGTGATCGACGTGACCGACCAAGCCGATATTGACTTCAGGTTGGCTAGGCAATTCTCGCATCTTAGCCAGCCGCATCAACTCCTTCCGCTCACTCCGCGTCGCCCTCTGCTTCAGCACTGCCTTCGCCGCTGAAGATGTCATTGAGGCTCTTGCTGCCAGTCTCGATGACCTTGAGGTTAATCTGACGGGTGTCGGTGGAGATGATATTGCCACGGAATGCTCGGCGCTTGCGTAGGCCATCGTACGTGTATCGGTAGCGACCGCCCTTCTTCTTCACAATCTCGTGTGCCTTGAATCCGGTTCCCTTGGTTACGAGGACCTTCATCCTGCCAGCGCCAGCAAGGTCAGAGCGCATCGGAGTTCCAGTCCTGTCGCTGCCGCCAGTAATCTTGAGCCTGAATCCGCCGAGAGTGACATCGCCAGAGCCGACGAAAACACCGTCGATTTCATCGCCGATTTTCTTGCCGAGGAAGTGGTTGTAGTTCGCCTTCTCGATATCTACCGAGTACGACTTACCGTCATTAGATGGGTCCGTATCATTGACTACGGCCTTGAAGACCTGCTCTCCACTTTCTGCCATGATGGTTCCTCGTGCGACACGGCGACAGACGCTCCCTATAAGAGCGGTTCGGCCGAGACCGCCTACGGCGAACTAGGAAAAGAGTCCGCAAAGGTGGTACGAGGGTTCTAACTCAGCCGTTCAAAGTCTGCTCTAAACGCCTTTCGAGTGTTCTCGGCAGACTGTGCGGCATGGTGATGTGTTGAGTGCGACCACGTCCGGCCTTCGCTGTGCCGGTTCGTGATTCTAGAAGGCCGCGCATCTCCAGCGACTTCAGATGTTTCCAGAATGTGGTGTGGCTACGTGGCTTGGTTTCATATTCCTCACAGATCACTCGGTAGAGTTGTTCAGCATCGCCGGTGCTGATTTCAGGGTCTCGACGGAGCCGGCGGCAGACAGCGAGTAACACCAGTCGTTCATGCTCCAGCATATCATCAACCACACTCGGTTCAACCGGCGGCATCCGTCCTGCGGACGTGTACTGCACATCCTTGGCTAATATTTCGTTGTGGCCAGCCTTCTCGGCTCGGACTACCGCCGCCTCAAGTAATTCGATGGCGACACGCGCATCGCCGGTATCAGCGGCGGCTTGTCCTATCAAAGTCAGAATCTCCTCACTCACGCTACCACTTATGCAACCAATGTCGGAACGCTGCTTTGCAATGGCTGTCAATTGCTTCTCGTCGTAGGGTTTCAACGGGAGATGATTCGAGCGGCCAAAACGTGAGACCACTGCGCCCTGCAACTTGTCGATAACGTATTCCTGACTCACGATGATGAGTGATAGAGTACCTCGCTCATCTCTGCCTTCATCGATACGCAGTAGTTGGTAGAGCAAATCATCGCCCTCACGTTGTAGCAAGTGATTGACTTCATCGAGTACCAACAGCATGTGCTGGTTGTGGGTACGCAGATTGCGCCGGATGCTCTGGATAACCTCGCTGGCACTGAACCCTCTCTCTGGATGCCGGTCATCGAGTGCGGTGGCGATGCGCTGCAGCACCTGCGAAGTGGTTGGATGATTGCGGCAATTGACGTGGATATGTTTGATGGTTCTAACTCCAGATAGATGCCGAGTCAAATCGTCCCCGAAAACCTTGGTCAGCACGGTCTTTCCACAGCCGACATTGCCGGTAATCACTGCACGGCAAGACGCACCAGCGGTTCCGATTGTCGAGAACATCCCTGCTAATTCCTGCTGTTCTTCATCTCGACCAACCAAACTGTGTGGAATCCAGTCGTACGATAGTGGAGCCGCGTCTGCGAGCACGAGGCCAGCGCCGATTCGGTCGAGGTACCCTGCCATTAGGCCACCTTCGGCCTTTCGACGTTCTTAGAGATTCGGAGTCGTTTGTGCGCTCCGTGCATCACCCTTCAAGGGATTTCATCAAATTGGTAACCGGTTTCCCATTTCTTCTCACCAAGGGCGACCTCCAACTCAAAGGGAGTGATGAGAGGCTTGGCGTAGCGCACCGAGTCATCTATTGCTATACGCGGGCATGCGGTATTCACGAAAGCATCCACTGGATAGAAGTCGATTAAATCAGGCCCAATGTGGTCGAGAGCGAGTAGGTATCCCTTCTTGCCATGATTCTCCAGAAGTCGCTTCATTCGAATGGCTAGATTGCGACGCATCTGTCCAGGCTTCTCTCCGATGAGAATCCCGAATGTCTTAGCATCACCAACGGCCATTATCAATCCGAATCTTTGCCGCAGTATGCGTTCTATCCTTTTAAATGACATCTCGTCCGCATCGCCTGAATAGGGGTCGAGCAAAGCCAGCGGCTTGCCGGTGTGCAGCACGAGGCCAATCGGGTGGAAATCTCCACTGCCTAGGAAGATGTAGTGGCCGATACTTGGGTTATCTCCGGAGTAGTTGCATCCCAGAACCTGACCGGGGAAGGAAAGCCTGTCACCGCCAACGGGAATCTCAACCTCGAATCCTGCCTTCTCCAACCTCTGCTTGTATTCAGGCAGCAAGTGCAAATGCTGGATACTGCCGACTAACCCGAGTTTAGTCCCCGTGAGTGGGGCCATTCGGCCGACGGCGTCTAGGAACTTTTCCTGTGCTTCGGCCGAACTGAGGTCCGCTTGCGCGTCATCGCCAGATGCCGCCAGCCTCGATTCGGCGATGGCACGATGCTGGGCAAGGATTGGTAGCACCGGGTCCAATTCCGGGTCACCATCGTATGTTACCGGGATGAAGTGAGTCGGCATGCCAGAATCGATGTTCATCTGGCTGTGACCCATGTGGGCTACCAGTTCTACTCCCATCATCTTCATCTTGTCATGCACGAGGTCACAGGCCCCGTAGCACGGGTCTGCGGCGAGAATGATTTTGGCTGCAGTCTTTTCTTCTATAGTATCCATCATATCGAGTGCCTGCATCTTCAATCCTTCAGGAACCTGCAGGGCAATCAACCGATTATCGTTAGATTTGATTCGCTCGACCAGGTCATCGAGTTCGAAGTCGTGGCGATCTATATCCATTCTACTCACCCCTAGTCAAGAAGAACTACCTTATCACCATTCATCTTGACTCTGACCAGGCTGTGCAGCGCCCATCCTCTGGATTCTCGTAGTCTTGCCATGCCCTCGCCCTTCTCAAACACGATGAACACACCTTGTATCGCTGCACCTATGTTTTCCAGTGAAAGCAGAACCGGCTCAATGGTGCCGCCTGTGCTGACCACGTCGTCAACGACGAGAACTCGGTCTCCTGCGTTGATATCGTTGAGGTAGAGTTCTCCTTTCGAGTATCCAGTACTCTGGTCTATTGCACGTTCACCCGGCAGTCCATATTGTCGCTTGCGGGCGATGACAAGTGGTTTCCCGCTCGAAAGGCATAGTGCAGCTGCGAGCGGGATTCCCATCGCTTCGATGCCGAGAATAACGTCGATTTCACTCCAATCGACCTGTTCAGAAATCAGGTCACGTGCCGCTACCAGAACATCCCTGTTCTGTCGCGGCACGCCATCGGTCAGCGGGTGGACGAAGTACGCGTAATCGCCGCGCCAGACTACTGGCGCCTCCAACACGCTGGATCGTAGCAGTTGCATCCGCTCATCACTGAGAACACCGCCGAGTGGCGCCAACACGTCGCTCATTGTGCCACATCCATCAGACGAGTCCCTTCAGGTGCTCGTGACCCTTCACTACTGCGGTGGTACACGGGCTTGGAATCTTCATCCCCGCCTTGCGTAGTGCATCTTTGGCTGCTAGGAAGAATTGCGGTCTTGTCGAGATGGTGATTACATTCTGGCCTGACTTGACTCGCGCAGCTGTGCCGACATTCTTGCCAAAGGCACATCGCATTCCCTGTGAGACACGGTCAGCACCTGCTCCAGTCGCCTGCTTATTCTCTCGCAGGATGTGGTGCGGGTAGACGCGTATACTGAGTGCGTAATTCGTCTCGCCGGCCCGCTTTCTGATGGTTGCGTTGGATATCACTCGAGCCGCTTCAAGGGCGGTGTGACGGATCTGACAGGACTCATCGACGGACAGAGTCAGTTCAATCTCAAAATCACCGGCTTCGTTAGCTTTCCGATTACCCATGTGGAATCGCATGATTCGGTTGTTAGGAACACCACCAGTGTACTCACGACGCGTATAGGCCTGACCCTTGAGTCGGCGGTACATCTTTGCAGGCTTGCGTGCCATTGTGCATTCCTCGCGGTGCGCCGACCAGACATCCGTATATAACCCTGCTCGGCCACCTACGGTGGCCCGTAGCAGCAGTATGATATTATCAACCCGCCACCTAATCAGCAGGTGATGTCAGACGCGCTCGCCTCGCTTCAAGCCCTGCTTCAAAGCGATGAAGATAATCGTGGGAAATCACTTGTTCTACTCGCTTGTTTCATCCTACTCGGCTCAATTTGGGTCGGCCAAGCGCAAGTTTTGCCCGGTGTCTCTGTCAGCGAGATGAATCTGCGAGGCAGTGTCGATGCCATACAATGGGACAATGATGGAACCGATGCAGTCGCTTTGGTAAGTGACGATGATGGCACATCCCTGTGGGCTCACTCGGGCAGCGGTGGATGGGTTGCAGTCTCATGTAGTTGCACTCCATTGAGCATCTCTCACGGCCTGTCAGGATGGCTTGTTGGCGGCGAAGATGGATTCTTTGGATTCATCGGCCAACTTGACCAGCCATCGGTTACCCCACGCGACTTGTCGTGGCCTGAAGGCAACCCTGATGGCAATCACGTCGTGTCTGTATCGGGTCAACTCAGCGATGGCTGGATGGTATCTGAAGGAGCAGGTGGCGAGCGGGTTGTGCGCACCTGGCTTGGACTATTCCTGTCTAATGGCACAGGCGCAGACAGTGATTCAATCATCATCGACTCGGTGCACCGAGGCGAATCCAATGCTTTGGTTCTCGGCCACGATATGAGTTTGGGCAATCCGACACGGGGCGCAAACGGCGAGGTTCTATTCAGTGCTACAGCCGCGGACCGCGAGAGTCCCCAACTACGATTATTGCACCTTGGAACAGGTGGTGTTCTACACACAGTGATTTCAGCAGGCGATGGGCCATTCTCAGACGCATTCGACAGTTTGGTGGCTGGTGGCTCTGGAGTATACGGAGTGAAGGAAGACCTCAGCGTGCATCGCATTCTGGGTGCTCCCGGCTCCACGGGGGCTGTTCTTGACACCGACGGCATTCTTTGGTTGGCGGATGAATCAAACCTGTGGAAGATGGAATTTGGCTATGCATTTGCCGAAGCACAGGTACTCCCCGATGGTGTCCCTACCGAGTTCTCCAGTCTTTCCTCAAGCGGTCAGACAATCAGTGCGTTGACTGCGAATGACTCGCCGCAGCGGGTCACAGTTGACCCTGCGGCGTCAAAATCAGTATTGACCAGTCTCGATGCTCTTGGCAGCCTATTCCTGCTGCTAACCCTAATCGCAGTCTGTATCTCCGGTGGATGGAAGGTCGGCAGAAAAACCGGTATCCTTTGATTTGAGATTTGGTAACCATTCGATTGTGCCGTTCACGAAGTGAACGCCCGTTTGGTTCTTAGGCCCCCGCTCGGCTTGAAGGTGCCATCCGTCGCGGTATGGATACACTGAGGTTGAGATAATGGTGAAGGGGCCTAGCATGATGGACCAGTTCCATGCCATCAAGGCTGAGCATCCCGATACCGTGCTATTTTTCCGAATGGGTGATTTCTACGAAATGTTCCATGATGACGCTGTTCTCGCATCTGAGGTGCTTGGTATCACCCTGACAAGTCGTGACAAGAAAAGTGACAATCCAATTCAGATGGCTGGCGTTCCTTGGCATTCTGTTGAGCAGTATCTGCAGAGAATGCTCAGAGCCGGCCACAAGGTGACGCTGTGTGAACAGGCTGAGGAATTGCAGCCCGGTGAGAAGATTCTGCGGCGAGTGGTTACTCGAGTATACACTCCGGGTTCGCTATACGAAGAGGAATTGATTGGAGAGGATGCAAGTGCGCTATTATCTGCTGTTGTTCTGAAGGGAGATGCCTGTGGCATGGCCATCATGGACCCTTCATCCGGCAGGGCTTGGTGCAGTGAATTCGCCGGGCCGGGCCGATTTGAGAGGCTGCACGATGAGTTGCTTCGTTGGGGTCCTCGCGAGGTGGTGATGACCGGTAAGGATGCTAAGCACGACGATGTGATGGCGGTATTGCGCGACGTCGACGGGCTGATGCTATCTGTACACGATTTGCCAGCGAAAGGTCGAATTGAAGCGCTGAAATCACACCTTTCGCTTTCTGACCTAGGAAGTATCGACCTTGATTCGGCACCTTTGGCAATGGAAGCCGCTGGACTTGCCACTGCCTATCTTACCCGACTTCATCTGGTTGATGCGGTACCGTTACGGGAGATTCACATCGGTGCTGACGAAGGTCATATGCTGCTCGACCAGACCACCCTGCGGAATCTGGAAATCACTCATACTCTCGCCGGTGAGAAGACCGGTAGTCTGCTTTCTGCCATCGATGCAACACAGACTTGGATGGGTCGCCGGTTGCTGAAGGAATGGTTACTGCGACCACTGATTGACCGCACCGAGATTGCCGAGCGGCATGCTGCGGTCGCGACTTTGGTCAATGCGAGCAGACGGTTGCGAGAAATCCGAACCACACTCAAGTCGATGCGTGACCTTGAGCGTCTTTCCACCCGGTTGGCCTACAATCGAGCCAATGGCCGCGACTTGCTCGCTATCGCTGACTGCCTTGCGAGGATGCCGAGTCTGCAGGCATTACTCACCGAGGCCGAGAATCCACTGCTCAACCGATGCGCAGAGGGCCTGACAGACCTTGCGGAGTTGCGGCAGCACATCGTGGATTCTCTGTTGCCAGAACAACCTGCTACCATCCGCGAGGGTAGGATGTTCCAACCGGGTAACGACGCTAAACTCGATGATTTACGGGAGAAGGCCGCCAAAGGCGGAGATTGGTTGAAAGAGTTTGAAGCAAAGCAGCGCGAACTGCTGGAAATTCCTAGCCTGAAGGTCCGCTTCAACCGCCAGTTCGGCTATTTCATCGAGGTGACTAAGACCCATCTTGACAAGGTGCCTGAGGATTGGATTCGAAGGCAGACCATGACCAACGCCGAGCGTTATGTCACTGAAGAACTCAAGGAATGGGAGGACATCATTCTCAACGCCGACAGCCGAGCCAATGAGATTGAACACCGCCTGTTCAGCGTGCTTCGAGATCAGGTGCGAGCAGTTACAGAATCACTGTCCAGCATAGCGCGAAAGGTCTCGACAGCCGACGTTCTCGCATCGTTCGCTCACCACGCCCGGATGCGCTCTTGGAGTCGACCCGAGATTGTCGAAGGAGACAAACTTGACATCGTGGCGGGCCGGCATCCGGTGTTGGAGGCAGATGGCAGATTCGTGCCGAATGATACATCATTCGATGCCAAGCGCCGCTTCCTGCTGCTGACCGGTCCTAACATGGGTGGTAAGTCGACCTACCTGCGAATGGTGGCTCTGATTGCAATTCTGGCTCAAGCCGGTTCCTATGTCCCTGCACAACGAGCCCGTATTGGTGCGGTTGACCGGGTATTCACTAGAGTCGGTGCCCACGATGACCTTCGCAGGGGTCGCTCAACTTTCATGATGGAAATGATCGAAGTAGCGCACATTTTGCGCAGAGCAACACCATCCTCGTTGGTACTGCTCGATGAGATAGGTCGCGGCACCTCCACCTTCGATGGTCTGGCCATCGCTTGGTCGGTGACTGAGCACATCGCAACCAATATCGGTTCGCGGACTCTATTTGCTACTCATTACCACCAGTTGGTCGGATTGGAAGCGGAAATTGACAATCTTTCCAACATCCATGTGCAAGTTGCTGATAGCGGTGGCGAGATACAGTTCCTACACACGATCGCCGAAGGTCCGTGCGACGATTCCTACGGGGTGCAAGTCGCTGCCTTAGCAGGACTTCCGGGAGGGGTGGTGTCGCGAGCCAGAGACCTGTTGTTATTCCTTGAAGGCCAAGCGCAGGGTGCTAAAGCCGGCGAGACCGGAATCCCTCACTCACGTACTGAAGGTCAGTCCAGCCTATTCGGTTGGATGTTGCCACAAGGTGCCGTTGCTGAAACCGAGGCAGGTCAAGTCGAGGAGACTGATGGAGGAGAGGCCGATGATGGAGTAGCTGCAATCTCTACCTCGGGCCCACGATTATCGCCTGAGGAGGCGGCAGTCATCGAGAGACTTGCCGCCGCAGAGCCCGACATGTTGAGCCCAAGAGACGCCATCGAATTGTTGTACGAATTGAGAGGTATGCTGCGAGGCACCCACGAATGGTTGGAGGAATGAGATGGCTATCACCGAATCATCTCAGCGCCGTTCAATCCACCAATTGGATGACTCTACCATCGGTCATATCGCCGCTGGAGAAGTGGTGGAGAGGCCGGCGCAGGTCGTCAAGGAATTGGTTGAGAATAGCATCGACGCCGGCGCATCTCGTATTCGGGTTGAGGTTGAACGCGGAGGCTTCGACCGCCTCACCGTCATCGATGATGGTGGCGGAATCCCTGCTGATGAACTCGAACTTGCTGTGAAAAGGCATGCTACCAGTAAATTGGTTGATGCTGCTGACCTCGCCGCAATACTGACTCTTGGCTTCCGCGGCGAGGCTCTGGCAAGCATTGGCATGGTCAGCGAGATGACCGTGAGCAGCAGACCTACGAACTCAGAAGGTAATTGCATTACTGTGAACGAAGGTGAAGTCGGCGCTGTAAAGGCAGCGGGAATCGCTCCGGGCACCGTCATTGAAGTGTGCAACATCTTCGCCAACCTCCCTGCTCGACTATCTTTCCAGAAGCGACCATCGACGGAGACCGCCTCAATTGTCGACGTAGTCGTGGCCTGTGCTCTGTGCAATCCCAGTATCGGCTTCGCAGTCGAGGTTGATGGAAGGAATGTGCTCGACACGCCACCATCGGCTCAGATGCAAGAACGGCTGTTTGACCTGTTGGGGGCTGCTTCAGAGAGACTTGTGGAGTTGCAATCACCTGAGGATGATGACGATGCACCCGGCAATGAACGATGGAGTGGCTGGGTCAGTCCACCAGACCTATCCCGCAGCCGTAATGACGACATTCACATCATCATCAACGGCAGGCCGGTCGCCTCAGGCCCGTTCCTACAAGCGATACGACGAGGATATGCGACCCGGCTGATGGTTGGTAGGCAGCCGATTTGTGTGCTGATGCTCAATCTCGATGCTGACGAGGTCGATGTGAATGTACACCCGACCAAACGTGAGGTCCGGCTGCGCAATACCTGGAGGGTACTTGAGCGACTGGAGCGGTCAATTAGTCATACAATGCTCACTGTGCCCACGGGTCCGATGACTACTCCCGATGTGCCGCTTGAGGCCGTCGCTGTGCCAAAAGAAGATGTTGAAGAAGCGAGCGCAGATGTTGAGGAACCATACGTTCCAGCATGGGCCAAGCCACGTGATAGCATCCAGACTCGAATCACCTACGCTGGGCCGATTACCGACGACAAGCCCGACAAGCGGGCAACACCACTCAGCACCTCGCCAATGGCTCAGGGAGTGCTTCCCGGCTATTCTGCCAGTGAGATTGCACCTGCGCTGTCATCAGCCGAGAGAGAACTGCACAGATATGCCGGACGCAGTGAGCCAACTTCCCCGTTAGATGAGCCGGAACCGAGCCCCCTCGATGTAGAAGTGACGGAGATTCCTGCGATGGAACCCCTCTCACAGTTTGCGGACTCCTACATTCTGGCTCAAGGAGGTGATGAATTATTCATCATCGACCAACATGCATTGCATGAGAGGATTCGTTACGAGAGATTGCGCAATGAGATGTCCTCGTGGGCTAGCCAACCACTGTTACAACCGATTCCTCTCGAGTTGTCTGCCGCCCGGCTGACTTTGGTTCGGGAATCCGAGGATAGGCTTGCAGCGGTAGGGTTTGGCTTCGAGTTGAGCGAAGCCGGGGCTGCTCTGTGTGCGGTGCCAGAGGTTCTGTTGGGCTCGGATGGACTAGAGCCGCTGCTTTCTGATATCCTAGACGAGATTGAAGAAGGTGCGGAGAGGTTCGAGAGTGTAGAGAAACTCGCAGATGAGATTGCTTTCATGAAATCGTGCAGAGGTGCAGTGAAGGCGAATCAGACTCTCTCACTGCCAGAGATGCGCCGCCTACTGAACGATATGGGGACTATTCGTAATCCATGGGCCTGCGTACATGGCAGACCAACTGTGCTCAGGATGCCTCTGGATGCTTTGGACGGACACTTCGGCCGTCATGGTTGATTCAGACATCCTGCCTGCTGACTTGGAATTTTAGGCCAGCCGCTTGCAATCTGTCAAGGAATGCCGGGTCCGATACTTGATGCAAGTTGCCGCCGATGATGGTGCCACCAGTTGCGGCGGCAAGCAGAATTGCAGTCATTTCGAGCCGATGGTCGCCATGGGTCTGCACCGGTGCAACTGGCCTCTCCGGAATCTGACCCCCGCCTATAGAAAGACCATCTCCGTGCATTTCGACCTCCAATTCGAAGCATCCGAGTACTTCGGCAGTGCGAGAAATCCGATTGCTCTCCTTGTATTGCGCATGGGCAGCGCCAGAGATGGTGCCGCCACCACCTAAGCACATGCATGCTGCTAGAGGTGGCAACAGGTCATTGGCATCGCGCAGGTCGATGTCACAACGTTGGCTGAGGTCTAATCCAGCGAGCAACTCTGCTCCGATGGAATCCGTTTCCTCTGGTAGTTCAGGAACATGGCACTCCATTGCGAGAGCCATTTCAGCCAGATGGGCAAAGGCAACGTGGCTGGCATCACGAGGAATCATCACCTCATCTGGTGGGGAACATTCGAAGGGCGTGAGAGTCAGCCGTTCTGCTGCAGTATCGAGAGTGTTCATCGAGCCGCAGGCCGCCGCGAGGTCAAACGACAACTGCGCGTGTCTGCGGCTGACCAGTTCACCTTTCAGCTCGACTTCCAACGAATCATTCGCTGCACCCATTGACAATATGAGAGCGGACAGATGTTGACTGGTGTGAGATACATCGAGTGAGATGCTTCCACCGCCCATCGGGCCTTGCAATAATAGTGGCAGGGTTTCCTCATCGAATCCATGACTCACTTCGACTCCGATGCCTTGCAACTGCTGCCAGAAAGTCGGGCTCCCACGCTTGCGCAGAGTATGGTCGCCGTCGAGCATCACCGGCTCTGACATACGAGCGCAGGCAACCGACAACAGACGGAAGGCGGTGCCGGAATTCGCACAATTCAGCACAGATGCTGGCCGCAGAAATCCATTTTTCCCGGCACCCTCGACAATCCATGCATCATCCTCATCCTCAATCCGCACGCCGAGTTGGGACAGACACCTACGCATCGCCGCTGTATCCTCTCCAGCATTGACCGTACCGCATAGTCTGGTTTTGCGGCCTGCCGTAGCCTGCGATGCGAGCAGTAGCCAGCGAATCAGATGACTCTTGGAAGCGGGAAGACCCCATTCAAGTTCGGGTGAATCAACACCGGCCTCGATGGTCAGCATCAGCCGCTTTGCCGGTCTGCTTGACAATCCCTCATTCGGGTGCCACTTCTCCAGCATTCGCATCGTAACCCCATCATTGATTCCGACATGAAGCAACCGGCGACGCTCACAGCAGCAACGCGTGCGCTGCAAGTGCGAAAATCACCAAATCGGCGATTGCATGTGAGAGCCAAACAGGTGCCATGGTGCGGGTTTCCATCCACAACCTTGCCCACAGAACTCCGGCAATTAACAGGCCAATGCTGGCGATACCGTTTGCCCATAGTGGAAGGAAGAAGGTCATGGTCAGAGTATGATGAGATACCCAAGAGATCGCTGAGACGGCAATAGCTCCATTCTCACCGACTAGAGGTTCGGCCCTGACCAATAGGAATCGACGGTATGCGAACTCCTCAATCCACGAATTCCCAAATGTCCAGAATAATGCCCCCAGCAGCAGCATCCACCAATTTGTCGGGTCATAGGGTGCCAACGCCCCACGGACACTTTCTCCATCCATGCCTTTGGCCAGAATCAGATATCCGACTAACATCGGCGCAGACAGAGCGGCTCCTAGGATTGCGCCTTTGCGGAGGTTTTCCTTGTTGAGGTCGAGAGGGCTGCGGTTACGTTTCTCAATGAGGAACCACCACGCCACTGGCAGTGCCACTAACCAGACCTTGCCGAGCAGATACAGCATCCCATCTCTCGCTTCGGATGGCCACAGGATGGCGATGGCGACAATCACCAGTTGAGTCGGTGCCAGCAGTAAGATGCCTGCGATGTCGATTGCCGACCCTGCTCGGTCGCTATCCCGCTCATCATCTCCCATATCGGACCCTGAACGAGTTGTGATTTCAATCCGGCGCCGACGTTGGCCATCTTTCGATGAAACTCACGCAGTGGCCGGCAGAGGCACAGTGACCAGTTCGACTGAACCCGAAGTGCCGTAGTAGCGCATATGGAAAGTCCAGCCTCCAGTATCTGAGCCGACCGTTGAGGCATCGATGATGAAGTAGTCACCACGATTAACTGTGAACGATGCATCCCTATCGTGGAATGAGACTGGTGTTCCAATCGCTCCGTAGACATTGGAATTGCTGACGTTGCCCATGACTGACGAGAGGTTGCTGCCATCGGGTGGAATCAGTCTGAACTCGACCTTGTAGGTCTCAAGGTTCTGGGAAAGGTCGGCTATCTGCACAATTTGGTATCCATTGTCCAGTGCCCTCACGCTGACCTTGGCGTACGGCCTGCCTTTATCGGGCGCCTCGATGGCGTTGGAGACCATCAGATAGACTGCTGATGCCAGCAGAACCGTGATTGCCATCAGCAAAACGGTGGCGATGACTGGGCTGACCGCCTCATCGCTGTCTACCGAATAACCGCGGCGCATGATGTGCCGAAGCGGGAGGTCTGCTAAAACACACCGATGCAGCGCAGCGGGAAAATCAGATTCTAGATTCCTTGCTCTTGGGGCGAAGTCCCTTGTAACTGCACTTTCGGCAGCGGGTCGCTCGTATTGCATTGCGAGCATTGCACTTCATGCAAATCTTGACGTGAAGAAGGCGAGCCTCAGCCTCAGGAAAGCGTGCCATGTCGCCGCCGACCTGCTCCCTCTATTTAACCGCTGATATTAACAAACGGTAGGCGGCGAGGGCCTCTCAACCGTCATCGTCATGGCCATTGTTGGTATGCGCATTAACCGAGGGTTGCAATTGCGGTTGATTCGACTACCCGGTATCCACCATGACTCGGCGTGCATTCTACTGCTTGGCAGCACGTCCAGTGCCATCATTGACCCGGGTACATCTTGGTATCAGGTCAACGTCGAAGCGCGTATCGCGCCTCATCTTGAAGGAAGGGCAGCAGTAGAGCATATTCTGCTTACCCATCGCCATTTCGACTCTGCTGGGGCCGCCTCGCATTTGTCAGTAATCCATGGTGCTGACATCAGGGTACACATGGCTGCAACTAATGCCCTGTCATCTGGTGACCCATTCACCACTTGGGCTTCAAGATATGATTCAGACATGCCCATAGTCGATGCTGAAGGTTTTGAGGAAGGAGAGAGCATTGACCTTGGAGATACCATTGTCGAAGTGATTCATACTCCCGGGCATACCGTGGATTCTGTCTGCTTCCACATCGCCGACCGAGGCGCGGTGATTTGTGGCGATACAATACCATCCGCCAGCCATCCCAGCCGTGCTGATATGCCCACTGGCAATCTAATCGAACTTGCTGAGAGTCTAGAGAAAATACGCGCCCTCAAGCCAAAGCTGCTGGTGTGCGGACGCGGAGAACCGGTGAAAGGCAGCGACGCTGTTGATGCGGTGCTATCTCAGCACATCGAGTCGGTAGAACAGCGCATTGAGTCGCAGGGCGCATTACCGGACGGTTGGCCGAAGCCTGCGCCCACTTGCCATTGGCTGACTCCCGAGCCGGCCTGGGACTGAGCCTCCAAGTGTAGGCAATGTGGTTTGGACCCAGCGTGCCGGCGTTGGGCTGACGACTTGCTCATTCGTTGCGCGGTTGAGAGTCATCATCTTCCATCCGGACATTACGATGATTTCGTCGTTGATTACTCGCAACGATGTTGGCCGCGACCGGACACGGGCGAGTAGGCTATGTTTCTGCTCCACATCGTCACCAATCATTCGGATATCGCCCTCGGCATCAGCACTAATCATGCCACGAACTGAGATTCGCGAATCGTCTACGCAGATTGCAGTAATCGGTGCGCGGTGCATTTTCCAGCGCGCCAGCACGTTCAGTTCGGGAACCGATAACAGCGTGATTGCTCCGCTACGGTCTCCAATTGCGACCCGCCACACCTTGCCCTGCGGGCCGATTAGAGCCAACAGACAGGTTGCTGTTTCAGGCAATCTAGTGTTACGCGCACGCCCGTGACGAGGCCAGAGTCTGACCATCCCGTCAGCGTGTGAATTCAGGATGCCAGCCTCAACCACAAGGCTGCGAACAACGGGATTGTTACTGTGCGACATGATTGAATCACCCATATGGCGGTAGACTAGTTATCCGGCGAGACGCAGGGTATATGGAAAGTGAAAGTGAACCCCAATCAAACTCTTGCTAATACCAGCGATTTTCGTGCTCTTCCTTCGTCGCCTTCTTGTATTCTCGATAGTGAGGCTTGCAGATGTGGATGCGTCGACTATCAGAGTTGATGTCACCCTTTCCCCACACGTCAAGAGCGTTCTCTCGTGAGATACTGCGACCACCATGACTCTTGTCAGCCCAGTTCTTGCAACTGCTGATTGCACAGGCGCGTTCACCGTCGCCCAATTCCTTTCTACGGCCCTTGCGCTCCTTCTTTTCGCCACGCGCCTCGCGGTGCTTGCGATCCTTCGACTTGAAGCCCATTGAATCACTCCGCCTTGCCTCTCCTACTTGAATGCGTCACTCAGCTCTGTGGATGGTCGCTTCACGGTCAGGGCCGACCCCGACACTTACTACCGGGAATCCCAACAATTCCTCTATTCTCTCTACGTACGCGCGAGCGTTTTCTGGCAGGGCGGCAAATCCAGAGCGATCAGCCGCCGCCTTATGCGACAGGTTCAGCCATTCTTCGAGGCTCAGCGCTTCAAAGCCTGGCATCGTCTCATAGACAGGAGTAGCTTGAGCGAGCCGCTCGATAACTGCAGGGAATTCATGCATCGGCTCACCGTCAATTTCGTAACCGATGCAGATTTTCAACTCAGCAATTCCACCGAGCACATCCAATTTGGTGAGAGTGATCCCGTCAAATCCATTCAGCCGGTGAGCGTGACGAAGCACGACCAAGTCCAGCCAGCCGCATCTGCGCGGTCGGCCAGTGGTGGTGCCGAATTCATGGCCGACCGAACCCATATGGACACCAGAAGCGTCCTGCAATTCCTCACCGTCGAACAACTCTGTGGGGAATGGACCATTGCCAACTCGGGTGGTGTATGCCTTGACAACACCGTAGCAGCGGGTGACATGGCCGGGATGAATACCTGCGCCGTGGGTGGCGTTGCCACGGCTGGTGACCGAGGAAGTGACGAATGGGTATGTGCCTGAGTCGATATCCAATAGACATCCCTGCGCACCCTCGAGCAGTACTTGTTCTCCCTGCCGAAGAGCGAGGTCCAGCATCAAGCCGGTTGGGGCAACGCAGTGGCCAAAGCGTTCCTGCACCCAAGTGAGGTCAGCCTTCAACGAATCAGCGTCGATGCTCTGGTCGGTAATGCCGCGTGCTGCGAGTGCACTATTCATGCGAGCGACCGCATCACTAATCCAACCAGCATCAGCGAGTCTGGAAGCGATATCACAGAATCTGACACCCACTCGCTCAATCTTGTCCATGTAGGTGGGGCCAATGCCTCTGCCGGTAGTGCCGATTTTCTCGTCAGCCCCATCCATTATCCTGTGGAATGGAAGATTCACATGCGCCCTTTCGCTAATCCAAAGACGCTCACCCTCCGGGCGTTCGCCATCGATTGTATGCCAGCGCTCCAACTCATCAGCAAGCACCCATGGGTCAATGACCATGCCGTCACCGAGAACCAAATTGCAGTGTGGGTAGGTGATTCCAGAAGGCAGTTGATGGAGTTTCAGAACTTGTTCGCCGATGACAATGGTGTGGCCAGCGTTGTTGCCGCCTTGGAATCTGGCGACCCAATTGGCCTCTCTCGCTAACTGGTCTACCATCTTCCCCTTGCCTTCATCGCCCCATTGTGCACCTAGCACCACCGTGGCGGGCATGATGCGCCCCCAACGCGCAAGAACCTTGAACCCTCGCACGCAGGAGCAAGGCCCTCTCCACCGTTAACACCGGTTGAAGATAGTAGATATGTGTCAGTAATATGCAGCGATACACCCGAAAAAACTGCGTTATGAGGCTGTAATACTGACGCACGCGTGCGAAAAGACTTAGTAACAAAATCATGAACATGAATGTTGTAGTATGTGGAGTAATATTCGGATAATCAGGTGCCTATGCACGTTCAGGTAAGATTATCCAAGCGGCAACAAACCGGTGCCTTTTTATACCACCGAGTGCAGATACTAACCCGCGGTTGATTACTATGCACAAAGATGACCCTGAAAACCCTGACGCAGCAGACGCTGCACAAGACGACCTATCCAGCGACAGCGAGGTACCTACGGTGCCACGCCGAGGCCCCAAGCAGCAGCGCCGAACAGAATCTCAGTCTGAACCCTGCAAGATGTGCGGCGCAACCGAGTGGGAATCTGATATTTCCCGTGGCGAAGAGTACTGTGCCGCTTGCGGCAATGTCGCTGAGATGAACGCTATCGACCCTGGCGCTGAGTGGACTAACCATGCAGACGGCCCCGACCGTTCTCGTGTCGGTGGACCTGCCAAGTATTCGCTTGCCGACAAGGGCCTCAACACTACCATTTCGAGGTCGGACCTGACCAGCGCAGGTCTTGCTCGACACGGCATCAGCGGCAAGAACGCTCGCGACCTGCGACGCCGAGCCACTATCGATGAGCGCACCAAGACTCGTTCATCCCGTGCTCGCAACCTGACTGAGGCGATGAAGTTCATTCGTGACCGTGGCAACCTGCCTCGAAGCCTCGTTGAGGAGACTGCTCGTCTCTACAGACTCGCAGTCGAGGCAAACCTCGTCGCCGGGCGTTCCATCCGTGGCGTGTCTGCAGCCTGTGTATATCTCGCCGCGCGTGAGGCTCGCCTACCGCGTCGAATCGAAGATATCGCAGAGAACTTCGACATGACCTCTGTTCAGGGCCTCAAGGAGTTGAAGCGTACTATCCGCCTCGTCTCACGACGCCTCAACATGCACTCTATCACCGGACCCGAGGAATACCTCGAGAAGTTCCATTCCGACCTTGGGTTGTCGCCGAAGGTCCTCGGAGCAGCAAATCAGCTGTGGGGGCGTGTTGGTGACAGCATGGAGTGGCAGGGCAAGAAGCCAAGCGGCATCGCTGGCGTCATCCTCTACAAGGCCGCACAACTGCAAGGTCATGCGCGCACGCAGAGTGATGTATGCGAAGTTGCGGGCGTGTCTGAGGTCACCCTACGTGGCCTACTGCGCATCCTCGACGCCATGCTCACCCGCATGGGTGAGGGTCACTACCACTGATCCTCGACGGCATCTGCGCCGAAGGGGTCAAATCGGGCCCGCCGGTCGCCCGCTTCACGGGCGCTTAACTCAGCTTGGAAGAGTACCTGGTTTGCAACCAGGCGGCCGGGGGTTCAAATCCCCCAGCGTCCATACCCCTGAATCTCAATTACCCATCCGCATCCGCGTCAGGGTCACAGCCACCCGGGCAAGAATTAGAACCGCATGTGGAGCAATATCCGAATGCCATGCATTCGATGAGTCGGTTCAAGAGGTCATCGACCTCGTCTGGAGTTTACCTACGATAAACTCGAGGAGGCATCTTAGAACACCTCAGGGGAAAAAACATCCGAAGACGGCGACAATGCGCTCTCACATAGAAGCCCCGTCGCGGTGTGCGCCTCGCTTCGACGGACCCGGATGTCCTTGACCGCCATGGTCAAATCGCTCTGGCGGATTGAACTGCGTCCATCGGAGATGATTGCGTTTTGGAGTGCCGTTTTCACTAGTTCGTCGATCCAAGCGCCCGTCAGGCCTTTCGTCTGACGCACGAGCGGTTTGAGGTCTATGGCTTCCTCCACCTCATAGCGGCAAAGGAGCCGCTCGAGAAGGAGGTGGCGAGTTTCCGAATTGGGGACGTCAATCCGGATGACGACATCGAAACGCCCAGGGCGGTCGCGCAGGGCTTCATCGAGCGATTCCGCAAAGTTAGTTGTTGCCAGGGTAATCACGCCTTCATTGGACTCGATGCCGTTGAGCGCCTGAAGGACCTCGCCGAGGATCGGGTGATCGCAGAGTTGGCGGGAGATGCCTCCAACGGCATCGATGTCCTCAAGAATGACGAGCGCTGGCGCGAGCTTTCGAGCGATTCGATACGCCTCACTGATGAGATGCGTTGCCTTTATCGCCGTGGTGATGACGATGGTGGTCATGGAGGTCTTTGCGATGACGTCTTTCACGATGAGGGTCTTGCCTGTACCCGGCGGACCGGAGAGGATTACTCCACGATTGGTCGTCAAGCCCGCTTTCCGTAGGAGGGGCAGTGAGTCGATGTAGCGAACGACGTGGAAGTCCACGGCCTTGCGTGCTTCATCGTTCAGAGTGAGGTCCTCGACCGAACGCGAATCCCGGTTGAGAGTCCTGAAGGTCATGTCGAAGACACGGCCGCGGAGCACACTGTTCGCCCAGGCATAATCCACCATCTCGACGAGGAGTTCGGCGGCTTCGCGCTTCGAGGTCTCATCGTCAGTGAGGTAGTGTACGGTAATCCTGATGTCCGAGTCCGTGTCCACGCTGTGTGAGATAACTAGTCGTGCATGCTTCCTCGCTCCTGCCTTCGGAATCAGCAGGCGGTATCCCTCGACCAGAACGAGATCATTCTCTAGTCCGTCGCCTAACTGAAGGGGCTGGTGAGATGTGGCTGAGAGATCCGGGTCCTCGATGTTGTCTTGATTGTAGTGTTGCCCCAGGTAGCCCTCAAACGTGTGGAGCATCAGTTTGCCGCGACGCTCTGGCCAGTACTCTGTCGCACGATCACTGCGACCGCCGAGGTGTGCGCGTATCATCTTCGAGAAGCTGGATGGGGGGGGCTTCGGAGCAGTCTCCTTACAGAGGCGCTGGAACTCTCGGAGGTCGGTGCGGACCTCTCCTTTATTGATGTCAACCTTGATAGTGAATTCGTCTTCGCTAGCCATTTATCCTCCCCCGAACACCGTGAAATTACCGACCTATGATAACCATTTGGATTTGAAAACATACATCGGCGTAACGCTAACCGTACTTAATCGATGTAAGTAATATGGATGTCCACGCGCCAGCAGGTCTGCGGCAGGGACGACCCCCCAGCGTCCACTACTCAAAGCAGAGGCTGGTCACGCAACCACTCAAGGTCGGAGATGTACAGTTGGCGAATGTCATCAAGTCCGAGCACCAGCATCGCCAGCCGCTCAAGCCCCATTCCCCACGCACATACAGGCCACTTGCATCCGAGCGGCTCAGTAACCTCGGGACGGAAAATCCCGGCACCACCCAACTCCAACCACTGACCTCGCCACTTCACCTCGACCTCGAGGCTCGGCTCAGTATAGGGGAAGTAAGCAGGTCTAACTCGGACTTCTGGATAACCCATCTTCTCGTAGAATGTCTTGAGGGTGGTCACAAGCATCGGCAGACTCGCGTTCGGCTCCATGATGATGCCCTCAATCTGGTGGAATTCAGGCAGGTGGGTGCGGTCGATGCTCTCCTTGCGAAACACTCTCCCGATGCCGAACACGCGACACGGCTCATCAGGGGTCTCAGCCAGATAGCGAACGGTGTTGACGGTAGTATGGGTGCGCAGTAGGCCTTTTTGTGACTCATCGGCAGAATATTGGCCACCCCAGCCTGTGCTGCCGGTCTCTCCTCCATGTTCGTGGATGGCGGCCCAGTCTTGCAGATGCTTTTCTTCTATGTCGATGCTGTTGGGATTGCTGAGGTAGAATGTGTCCTGCATCTCTCTAGCTGGGTGGTCCTGTGGGATGAATAGGGCGTCCATATTCCATCCCGCTGTGGTGACGAAGTCACCTTCAATCTCATCGAATCCCATCTCGAGGAAGATGCTACGAATTCGCTCAATCAGTGCTTGTATCGGGTGAGAGCGACCGCCGGCTGGAGTCGGAGCCTCCAGATTGACATCATAAGACTTGAAGTCGGCTCCCCGCCACTCCTCACCCTGCAATAGGTCCGGAGTGATTTCGGCAACCTGCAACCGCTCTGACAGTTCATCCGGGGTCAGCGCCCTACCATCCATAGTCAGCGACCAGGTCCGCGAAACAGATTCTATTGATTCAATCAGCCCTTTCCGTTTGCGGAACATTGCGAGCATTTCTTCCTCAAGGTCCTCCGCATTAGCCCCTTCTGCACAGGCGGCGACAAAGGCGGTCCTCGCTTCGATGACTGCTTCGGCTGCCTCGGTATCATCTGGCAGTTGGAATGAGCCTTGAACAAGTTCGCATCCCAAGCCCTTCAGCAGACCTACACCGGGTCCGGTTTCCTGCTTGGAGGCGACTCCGCTGGCCTGTAGGTCTCGCATCGAGCGGCTACCAGCGTCCTGTGATGAGAGCCAGTTCCACAGCCGCTCCTCCAACAAGCCGTCCTGTTGAGCGGCTTCACCTTCAGGTCCAAGTGTGAAGATAGTCGTTCGTCTTTCGTTTATTTCGACTAGTCCCCTCTCAGCGAGGCCAAGTCCAGCCCCAGCAACATGCGCTTGGTCGCTCCATCCGCAGGCCTCGAGTAATGCGGAGAGATTCCACTCTCGGTCCATCTCGGATTGTAGTGCAGACAGCAGTCTACGCTCGTTGTTGGACAGTTCCATGCGGAATCCTCAACGCTTCCGACCCGCGTAGCCCACTTGACCATTGCCGAAGTAACGCCCTAAGGGCGTTCATTCTTCTTCGCTCGCTTCCCAGAGGGTTAGACCACAGCCCGGACAGTCCCATCGTTCCGGTTTTCTACCATCAACCCATTCCAGATGGCCACACCCCCCACAAAGAATGCTGCTCCTGACCGGTGAATCCAGAGTGGTGTCAACACGATACATCACCGAGTCCCCAACGCCGCGAGGCATCTTCTCTGCATCCGGTGCCCATCTCGCTATTTCCGCCGGGCTCATCCCGACCTCCTCAGCAGGAGTCAAGAATGCAAAAACCAGCATCACTGAGCCGGCAATGGCGATTGGTACTGCGATTGTGATGCCAGCAGCCCCCGGCATCCCGAAAACCATTGCGACTGCAAGAAAAATGCAAATCCAAGCGCCGATGAACAGATTTGTTCGCATATGCTGCATCGAATCCCCCCCACTCAAGCGCATTGTAGCCATGCTTCAGCCAAAATATCGGCCGCTCGTTCCATCTGCTGTTCTGGAATTGAACATATGCCAATGCGGATTCCACCTTCGAGCGGAACCACATAGAGCCCCTTCTCCTCGGCTGCTTGTGCGACAGGGCCAGCCTCCTCAAGAGGAAGGAAGGCGAAGTAACCGTCGTGGTTGGGAAGTAGCGGCACTCCATGCATTTCACATCGTGCGTTGAATACCCCTCGACGCCTATCCAGTAAGGCATGGAATCGGTCTTTTTCGGCCTTCCATTCAGCATATTTCCCTGCGTCTGTGTGAACAGTGTGAACGGTTGCCTGCGGCAGTCTGTTGGCACCTGACCAAGTTCCGCGCCCAGTGTGGAGCATCACTTCCAGCATCTTGTCAAGGAAAGGTTGGCTTGGGTGTAACATCACCAACGCTCCGCAGCGTTGGCCATACAGCGTGTAGGCTTTGGAAGCGGAGAATCCGTAGCAGATGAGCAGATTTGCTGGCCACTCAACGTTGGCAGCGAATTGTGCAATGGTGTCCCCCCAACCATGGTGCTCACGCGCATAACAGGCGTAGGCACCGTCGACGAATAGAGTGACGCCGACGGTTGGGTCAGAACGGGCCTGCTCAGCGAATGTGGACAAAACCAGAGCACGGCCAGCAGCATCCAGCGACATCCCAGTGGGGTTGTGTGCCGGGTCATTCAACCAAGAGAGAATATGGTCTTGTGAATTTGCTAGGTCTTTCAGAACTGAGCGAAGTGCATCAGCATCGACTTGCGCATGCTCGGAACCATTGTTTGGAATCAGTGGCCAAGTGGCAAGGCCAAGTCGACATTCCTTGGCGATGGTCTGGTACGGGCTCCAATGCAGGTCGCGAAGCAGCAGAGCATCGCCCGGAATCAACAGATTACGAGCGGATAGGAATAACGCTCCGGTTCCACCCGGCGTGATGATTGCCTCAGAGTGTATTCCATGATGCTGCATGATGGACAAGCCATCACCCAGCGCCAATCTCCTCACCATCAGACGGAAGTGTGGAAGTCCGGGCAAGGGTGCATAGGCAGATAGTTCGAGGTCAGCCTGTTCTCGCAGAGTTCTGGAAACGACAGTATTCACTGCAAGGTCGCCGTCATTATCCAGTAGGCTACCTACTGTGCCGTTGATTGCATCCTGTCCGCTGGCGACTGCGGCCTGATATCGCGCCCAGCAGGCGAAGATACGGTCGCGCCCAACTTTCAGACGGCTCTCATCGGTGAGCAACACCTCACATAGTTCCTCAAATGAATAGTGTGGACGAGCCGCATCGCCAGCGACAACGTCCGCCGGTGGCGCGGACATGTATCTCCCAAAGATGTTTAGGACTTCAACAAATCCCCTTGCTGAGACGCACGGTTACCGATTATTGAACCTGTGCGCAGATTATTGTTGGAGCCACCGGAGGGATTTGAACCCCCGATCTCTGGATTACAAATCCAGTGCCTTACCAGCTTGGCCACAGTGGCGACAAACCTCCGAATAGTGGACCCCACTTCAACTCGCCGAACGCCTCAAGTGTCTAGAGCGGCCCCAACGGCCTGAGAGACATGACCGCTCGCAGCATCGATGGGGTGGCGTGCGGGGCCGCAGTAGAAGATGGCCTCAGCCCTCGAATCGCAGCACTGTCAGCCATTGGTTCAGTGCCACACCTCGCTGTTGTAATTGTCGGAAGTGACCCTGCCAGCCATGTGTATGTGGGGGCGAAGGAGCGCGCATGTGAGCGTCTGGGAATCCGCAGCACTCGCGTAGACCTCTCCGCCGATTGCACCTTTGAGGAAGTTTCTGCCACGGTCTCCAATCTCAACTCAGACCCCGATGTCAATGGGATTCTGGTTCAATCTCCGTTACCTGATGGCATGGATGAGGTCAGCATCACCGACCTTATCGACCCTGCAAAGGACGTTGATGGTTTCAACGCTGCTAATCTTGGTCGGTTAGTGCAGGGAGATGTTAGCGGATTGTTGCCCTGCACTCCCGCCGGCGTGATGCAGATGCTCGATTTCGCCGGCGTCGAAGTCAGCGGTGCCCGAGCAGTAGTGCTTGGGCGCTCACGCATTGTGGGAATGCCGATGGCTCTACTGCTAGCCCAGAAGGGAGCGGATGCAACGGTGACAATTGCCCATTCACGCACTCAAGACCTTGCAGCAGTATGCAGAGAGGCGGACATCCTCATCGCAGCGGTTGGTCGAGCAGAGATGGTCCAAGCAGACTGGGTCAAGCCGGGAGCGACCGTCATTGACGTAGGAGTAAATCGAATCGACGACGATAGCCGTGAATCCGGTAACCGCCTCGCAGGCGATGTCCATCCCGAAGTAGCGGAAGTCGCTGGGGCACTTTCACCGGTCCCAGGCGGGGTTGGCCCGATGACAATCGCCATGTTGATGTCAAACACTGTTCGCGCTACCGAGATGCAACGGTGATGGTATGGTTTCACCTGATGGAGAGCCGGTTGACCTCAGGCCTGCTTTTCGTACAATGGTCATCGCTGTCGTTGATGGTATCTTTCTCATCCTACTGTTATTGGCTTGGCTTCAATGGCCCTATCTGTGGTATATTTGGTTGGTCAGCATCTTACTTTGTATCCCTCTGAACATGGTTATCAATCCCATTTGTAGGATGATTCCCTTGAATAATGAGCAGTCAAATTAGCGATTTCAACTGATAATTCCTGCTTCACTGAGGCCTCGGGCACAGGGTGGTGATTCCCCTCACGCTTGATTCGAATCGTACCTGACTCCATCAGTCCATTCAGTTTGGTGCCAATATGAGTTGGTAAATGTAGCACCGAAAGCATTGGTAGCACCGGTAAAATCAGCGAACTTCAGGTCGGTCGAGTTAAAGTTCGCACCGCCGATTGTAGCGTAGGCGAAGTACGCATCGGTACAGTCGGCGGCATAGAGGTCCGCGCCATTCAGGAAGGCGAGGTAAAAGCTCGCATCGGTCAAGTCGGCGGCATAGAGGTCCGCATTGATCAGAAAGGCGTTTCCGAAATACGCATTGGTCAGGTCGGCGTATCTGAGGTCCGCATTGGTAAGGTAGGCTTGAAGGAGGTACGCATTGGTCAGGTCGGAGTAATTGAGGTGCGCATTGGTCAGGTCGGCGGATCTGAGGTACGCATTGCTAAGGTCGGCGTTACTAAGATACGCATTGGTAAGGTCGGAGTAATTGAGGTTCGCATTGCTAAGGTCGGCGTATCTGAGGTCCGCATTGCTAAGGTCGGCGTTACTAAGATACGCATTGGTCAGGTCGGCGTTCCTAAGATACGCATTGGTAAGGTCGGCGGCGGCAAGACGCGCACGGATCAAGTCTGCCCTGTAGAGGTCTGCATTACTCAAATCAGCGTATCTTAGATCCGCATTGGAAAGGTCAGCGTAGGATAGGTCTGCATTACTCAGATTAGCGTATCTTAGATCCGCACCCCTCAAATCAATTCCTACCAGTGACATTCCTGAAAAATCAGCACGATTATTAAAACTGGATAGAATTTCATTAGGGCACTTACCCCAAGCGACTAGTTGACAAGTTGTTGCATTGACCAAATCAGATTCAAGACTGGCGATTCTTTCTTCCAAAGAAGAAATGTAGACCAAATCTGCATCGTCACCATCTTGTCCATTTTGTCCATCCGCTCCATCAACTCCGTCAAACCCATTCGTTCCATTGGTGCCATCAACTCCGTCAATACCATTCGTTCCGTTGGTACCATCAATCCCGTCTGCTCCATCAGCACCGTCTGCTCCATCAGAACCAGGGAGTCCTATTTCACCATCAGGGCCAGTCAAATCAACAGACGTCCAACCAACGAATGTACACGCCTCAAATCCTGAGGTGG